>CALPIT020000211.1 GCA_943323705.2 Streptomyces griseus | reverse complement strand
TACTGCAACACAATAGCCGCCGTATTGAACACGAAGCCACACTTTAAACATGTCTTCGTTTTCTAGTAAATCTTGAGCATATTTTTGAACCATCAACTCCTGATATTCCTGAGGTCTAACCTTACGGAAACTGCCATTATCCATAAACCCGATAATAGAGCCGGAACCTGTTCCATTGAACAGATATACAGGCAATCCTTTTCTGTCGTTTTTTAAGTCAATCACGGGGGTTTCAACAGCTGCTGTTTGAGTCAATTTCGCAGGTTCAGGCTGAGTGGATACAGACTGACAAAATGAGTAAGCAGGTAACATCATCAATGCGATAAAAATGTTTTTCATAAAGTGGGTTTTAAATGTTTACAATATATAACACCAAATTTTGAAATTTATTTCACAAAGTCAAAACTTTTTTTCAAATAAAATTTACAATTACGTATAAATGCGCAGTGGAAATACCATCATAGTCATCATAACTCAAATTATTTTACACTAATTATCATATCATAATTAACTAAACAAATTGAATTCATGATTGTTAATGATACCATGGAAACAATAAAAGGCAAAAACATACTCGTAATTGGTGCTACAGGTGGCATCGGTAAAAATGTAGTGAAATTATTATCAGCTTCTGGAGCGAATTTATTCATTGCAGGAAGAAATGAAAATTCATTACAAGAAATAGCTGCTGAAAATAAAATAGCCATTCATTCAACTTTTGCCGGTGATCTAACAAGTGCTGAGCAGGTAAATCAATTGCATCAAAAATACTTCACCACATTCAACACTATAGATGTGATGATTAATGCTTCGGGTATTGGCATCATCAAATCCATGGAAAATTTATCTGAAGATGATTTCATGAAAACGTTGATGATAAATTTGTTTTCTCCTTTCATGGTTATCAAAGCTTTTTTACCTGCTATGAAAGAAGCCAAAAAAGGACTGATTATTCACATTCCTGGTGTTCTGGGAAAAGTTCCCATGGCAGGTGCTGCAGCATATAGTGCCAGTAAATATGGATTAACCGGCATGATGCAAAGTATTCGCGAAGAGATTAAAAGAACGGACATCCGCATTACCAACATATTTATGGGAGGCGTCGATTCTGCTTTCTGGGACAATATCGACTTGCGTGTGCAAAGAGACAAAATGATCAACAGCGAAGAAGCCGCAAAAGCCATTTGGTTTTTATGTCAACAACCAGCAAGTGGTGTGATCAGTGAAATGGTATTGCAGCCGTTTAATCATCAGGCTATTTAGAATTTATTGTCATCAACATCTTTGATGAATTTGATGACACCGTTCATGAATACCTGTTGGTCGTCCCACATGCACAAGTGACTACCATTTGGGCAATACAAATAACGACCATGCTTAACTGCTTTACTTTGAGCTTCCATCGCATTTGGATCCATGGTGTCGAATTTGGCGCCGATCATTAAAGTAGGAACATTGATTTCTTTGAGTCTGTCTTTGATATTCCAATCTACCAAACTACCACCTACACCAAATTCGGAAGGGCCTTGCATCATGGTGTATATCTTGCTGTTCATATGTTTGAACGCTCTGTTGACGGCATCTGGCCATTCAGGCAATCGACACAGATGCTGGTTATAAAAGTTCGGTATCAACAATTCCATATATTTTGGATTGCTATAATCTCCTTTAGCTTCAATATCTCTGATTTGTTTTAATACATCAGGATTCATTTGTTTCGCTAAAACATCATTGGCATATTTGCCATAATCCGGACAACTCGCCATCATATCGGCCACCATCAATCCTTTTAAATGATGCTGGTATTTCAATGAATATTGCATGGCAAGTATACCGCCCCATGAATTGCCCAATAGATAAAAATTAGTACTATCAGCATGAATGGCTTCACGAACTTGATCTACTTCTTCTACGAATCTGTCTAATGTCCACAGAGAAGTATCATTGGGTTGGTCGCTGTAATAAGAACCGAGCTGATCGTATTCATAGAACTCAAAACCTTCCTGCGGAAAAAAGCTTTCGAAGCATTCCATGTATTCGTGTGTCATTGCTGGACCACCGTGTAATAACAAAACTTTGATTCTAGGATTATTGCCAAATCTTTTGGTCCATACTTTAAATACTCCTTTATCCGTTTTAATGGGAATCATTTTTACACCTGCTGTTTGCACTCCGGTATCACCATAATTGAAATATTCTTTTACAGACAAGGATTTATTGTCAATTTTATTTTCAGTATTTTCTTTACAGGAAATAAAAAAAACTAAAGCGATGAAAATGTATTTATACATAACGGTAAGTATTAGTTGATTTTTTTAAAAATTACTTTTTGTAAATTTTTCACCATAAAGTTAGCGACCTCTGTGTTGATGTTGTTGCTTTCTATTTTTTTACCTGAAGCTATTTCGAAAATTATATCATTGCCTATCCATTCGTAAGATGAGGTTAACAATATTCCTGAAGTTTCGAAATTGGAGTACATTTTATTCCCGAAAGTATAATTCATTAGTTCAATGCCATCGCCTTCATCCGTTACATAAGTTCCCTTTTGTTTGTCAACAACACGCAAACTATAATCTTTTGTAACGGGCATGGTTGTAGAGATGTATTCAGTTTTCCATTGCCAAACACTGTCTTTAATAATTGTCTTTATAGTTAGTTCCGTTGGTACAGAATCCATGATTTTATTTTCTCTCCAAATCATGAGGGTTCCTTTCCAATTGCCATCGCTGATTTTAATTTGCTGTGCCTTTGTATTCAAGCAAAGAAAAGATAGCGAAATTAAAATTATCTGCTTCATATGTGTTATTTATACAATATTGTCACATGTTATAACCATTATTATCTCCGAGATTTCGGGGCTTGTCATTCTGGTTTGGTGTAAGTCAACTATTATGGCTATTTTATGTGTTAATATAGTCAGATTTTGGGATACAATTTTTGAATTTTCATTACATTTTTTATCCAAAAAATTAATAAACAAAAGAATACAATAAAATAGTATAATAAAAGTAATTGCCTATCAAATATTTATAAATAAAAATATAAACCCAAAAACTATAATTCAATAATCAATGATTGTAATATTCTCAAATTTATGTAGTTTAAGAAGCAAGATATTTTTGAAAAAGGATTGGATATAAAAATCGGTATTTATTTAAAAAGTCGTTTTATCAATTTCGGAAGAAGGTATTTTAAATAGTTCAATGAAATTTAATTAGTTATGTTCAGAGATGGCATAATAATTGTTAAAAAAATATTAACATATTGTTGCGTTAGTTGATTAAAAATAATAACTTTCGCTTCTATAGGTGTCTATTCAAATGACCTACATCCACTCGTAATCCTTTCTCTGTAAAAATAATTTCGAAAATCAGATTTTGAACGCTAAAAGTCATGTCCTTTATATTTAGAAAAAGGAGGTGAGGTTTTTTATTTAATGGCATTAATTAATAGAAATAAGGGTTTATTGCTTTTAAATTTTTCAGTATTGAAAAAATTTGGAGTTGTATTCTTGACTTTTTTAGTTTTTGCAATTGCAACTAAGGGACAGACCGTGGTTGTTGGTGGAGGGGCGACAATAACTTGTCCGGCTGCACCACCTATTGCTACATGGACAACACCTCCGGCGGGTATTACTTTTTCAAACTGGGTGAGGGGATCTGGGGTTGCTTGTGCTACAGCTAATAATGCTTTAAGTGGAAGCGCTTTTAATACTGCCAACGCAGCAGCATCAATTGCAGCAAATGCATATTATAGTGTAACGATAACTGCAGATGCCACTCACACATTCACATTAGATAGTGCTTTATGGAAAACAGCAGTCAGTTCAGGTACCTGTAATTTTGATATTTATTATAGTGACAATGGTGGACCATTAACACAATTTGGTGCTACTGGAATTAGTACATCTTCCAATACATTTTATGGATCTGTAAATGTAGCTGCAGGTAATTCATTGGTGATATATTTAGTTCCTTGGGGAACAACAGCTACCGGAACAACGGTTAGATGGGTTAATGGTTCTTGGTTTAGTTTGACTGTAACTTCAACATTAACGGAATACCCAATAAGAGTACCCTCGTTACCATGGCAAACCATTAATAATCCTTGCGATGGTGTTTTTACTGATGCTGGAGGCAGTGCTGGAACCTATTCAAACAGCGCAAAAGACACCATCACTTTTTGTGCTCCAGCCGGACAGTATTTGTATTTTAATTTTACTGCTTTCAATACCGAATCATTACTTGATATTTTAAATGTATACAATGGTCCTACTCCAGCTTCACCACAAATAGGTAGTTATTCTGGTACAACATTACCAGGAACTATTGTATCAGCACTTGGAGGTTGTATCACATTTGTTTTTTCATCTGATATCTCTTTAACTTATTCTGGCTGGGCAGCCAATATTACTTGTTCAACCACTCCGCCCCCACCTAATGACCTTTGTGTAAATGCACAACCGGTTACACCTGATGGAACTTGTGTAAATGGTACAACTGTAAATGCTGGCGATAGTTGGTCTGGTAATC
>CALPIT020000210.1 GCA_943323705.2 Streptomyces griseus | reverse complement strand
GAAAACGAGTTTTGTCCATTAATTCTTTTTCAGCAATTGGAGCACCTCTGATAACTTCTGTTGCAGTACCGATTTTCTGCTGATAAGTAGACTGAGCAATGCTTAGGTTACTTCTATAGTTGGCCAACTGCTTTTCCATATTGCTCTTCAAATCAGTAAGATTTTTGTCCATCAACAATAAAGTTGGATTGGTCTCTTGAGCTGTTAGCGCAATTTTATCCCGCTGTTGACGCATTTGCTGGTACTGCATGAGCATTGATTGCAACGTAGGATTATCTACTCCAACAAAGGCAAGGTCGGCATCTTTAAGATTAGGATTTTTAATAAACTCCTCAACAGCTTTTATTGTAGATTCGAGAATATTTATTTGTGTTAATTGTTTGTCGTATTCCTGTACTTTTTGAAGATACATATCGCCACTGGCAGAACTGCCTATTATTCCTCTGCTCGACTTAAAAGAAGCCAATGAGCTTTCTACAGAATCTAACTCTTTACGAAGAGGTGCCATTCTTTGTTCTATAAAAACAATTGCTTTAGAAAAACCAAGAGACTTATCTTGTTCAAGAACATCGTTGTATAATTTTACTAGACCATTCAGAATATCTGTTGCCCTTTCACTAGAAATGTCAGAATACTTTATGTTAATTATACTACTTTCTTTAGTTGTAGTTACATCAATATCTCTGCTTAATTTAAACGCTGCAGCCATCCTATTGATACTGTAACATAAAATTGGAGACTGATTATTAAAATCAGTAACTTTTTCAACAATTACTTTGTTTTCACCTATTAAAAATGGGAAACCCCAATGTGCATTACCTTCAATTTTTCCAGATACAAAGTGAAAGCCCGAGTCTTTAGGTAAAATTGTGAAATTGATTTCAGGAATTTCTTCTCCGTAATCCTTAAATATCTTCCACTTTATTTTTTTATAAAAATCCTTGTCTTTAAATCTACCTTGAGCTTCTTCGTAATATTGTAAATTTAGACTATCAACCAAATATCCTGCTAGTGTTGGAGATTTGAAATAGGCGATTTTGTCATTGAATGGATCCCTTTGAGTTCCAGAAAGCGCCTTTCCTAATGTTACTTCTTGATTTTCTTCAAGACTAATTGAAGTGGAGACTGTATATATAGTTGTAGCATAACGAAGATAAATACTTCCAAAAGCATAGCCAAACAACCCAAATAATAAGATAAATGGCCAAATTGCCAAAATACGCCTGAAGTCAAGGTCGAGAGAATTGTTTTTTAAATTTGAATCATGAATGCTCATATTAGACTCACTTTTATTCAACGCAGACTCCCATATGTTTTTGTCCTGTTCTTTCATTTTTTTATTAATATATTTTTTTACAAAAAATGTTTTAGATATTTCTTTTTAAAAAAGTCTAAATTTTTATGTCCAAAACAAATTTTTTATAACAATTGCTTAATTATTACAAGAAGGGCAGTAACCGTACCTATTATTGCAAACATCGACCTAAATGGACTTGAAGGTCCGAGTAGTGACGAATATTTTCCTGGTTGTAAATAAATTAAATCATTACTATGTAAATAATAGTAAGGAGATTCAAATATTTTTTTGCTATTTAAGTCTAACTGTACAAAATACCTTTGACCACTATCCTCTCTTATTAGCCAAACTTTATTTTTATAGTCAAAAGCATCCTGACTTCCAGATTGAGAGAGCGCCTCGAATATAGTCAACCTTTCATTGTTGATTGGAATTGTAGTCCCTTGTCTTCCATTAATAAAATATACCCTACTTGTTATATTCACATTCACAAAAAGATCCTTGTAGTAATATGATAATTTTTCTTTAATCAATTTAGAAGCCTCTACACTTGTAAGGCCAGCAACGGGTACCTTGCCTAATAATGGAAATTCAATACTTCCTTCTGCATTAACTAAATAACCAGTTACGTTTTGACTATTTGAAGCTGTTTGTGAGGATTGCGAGGATTGTGTTGTAAAAGGATTCAAATAAGATGTAAGCACAGGATCAGTAGAGCCAATGATGATATTGATTCGATCCAAAGATTGAATTCTTTTTATTGCAAAATTCTTTAGCGAATCAAATTGCTGTACAGAAGGTAATTGATCATTAAAGTAATAATACCTTTTTGTATTCACACAAGAAGTAACCAAAATCGAAATAACGATGATCATTACTCCGTAAATATTTTTTTTCATAAAAAATAGAGTCAGCGGATTCGCTTATTTTTTATCAATTAACATAAAACCATGTATATCAGACTTCGCAAAGATAATTCATAAAGTCAAGATAAAGTAAAATCAAAAAAGTAATTTTAAGTTATCATTTGATTAGCATTTGTACTAAGCCTATTTTTCATCAAATAATTTCTTTTTCTATAGCTTGATATATAAACGAGAGGCTGCCCTATTAGGACAGCCTCTCGTTGAAGTTCTAAAGAATAAAATATATTAGAATTTAATTATTCTTTGTGTCATTTTTTGGTTTCCTTGATGTACTTCCAATAAATAAGACCCAGGCATTAATTCATTACCGAAACTAATTGTCTCGTATGGCATCATTTTCATAGTTTTTATAACTCTGCCGTAATTATCCAAAATTCTAACTGTAATTTGTTCTTTTACTGTTGTATTAACATTCAGCTTATACTCACTTGTGGTTGGATTTGGAAACACTTTAATGTCAATGTTTTTAAGCCCAGGATTTGAAGTAACTCTTGTCGATTTGCCAGTCAAACATGCATTTACTAGCAATGAAGTCTCATTTGAACTTCCACAACTATTATTCGCAGTTACTTTTATTGAACCACCAAAGAAGCCATCAGGAAATAAAACCTGTATTGAATTTCCATCAGTTGTTAAAGTAGTAACAGCCTGACCATTTATCGTGCAGCCATCAGGAACAACCCAAGTAAATGAAGTGGCATCAAAAGCTCCTCCAACCGAATAAGTTGCTGAATTAGCAGTTGAAACGACATTTTCGCAAATAGAAGTAGGGCCATCAATTGCAACAGGTGTTTCAGGGGCACTTGTTGTAAGAGTTAGTGTTGCAGAAGTAGTACCACAATTGTAAATCACTACTACATTTAAATCACCACTAGTAAACCCAGATTCAAAATTTAAACTTACGCTACTGTAAGAGGAGCTCACAGAAGTTAAACTTCCACCATTTAATGTTACATTATTAGGCAATGTCCATAAAAATGTACCTGTACCATTAAAAAGTTGTGCACGATAAAATACATTTTCTGAAGTGCCCACATAATTACATACATTAGTAATAGAAGGCGAATCAAAGATTACTGTTTTTTGAGTTTTACTAACTGGGAAACTTCTTACATTACCTAAGCCGCAACCATTAATACCAGCAATTTTCAAAAAGCCACTTGTAAATGTAGAATCGAATTTTACAGTTATTGAAGTCAGATTGGCCACACTTTGAAGATCAGCAAATGTAACTCCAACTGGAGATATGATAGTAACACCTGTAACTGGAGTTATTTCGTCTGAATTTACAAAATTCCAATAATAAGTATCAGCACCCAACACTTCATTGATAGTATAAGTAACTACTGTATCGTTAGCAATACTTGGACATACCTCAATAGTTGGAGTTTCTGCCCAAGAAGGAGTCGTCAATTGTCTGGAAACTAAATAATACTTGAAAGTTTGGCTAATTTGGTCGCAATTATCTAATGCAAAAACTGAAATTACTGCATTTCCATTTATTAAAGATTGGGTAAACTCAACTTCAATACTTGACGGATTTGTTGATGTATCTGACAACAAATTAACACCTTGAGAAACAGACCAAATGTATCTGGCTCCTGGGATAGGATTAATAATATTATACGTTATTGCTTCTCCGGTTCCAACATATGTACAAATATTAGCAGGCCCGTTTACTCCTTCAATTATAGGTGCTTGTGTTATAGTTAGATTTAATATGGCTGTTGAATCACAACCTGCTGCATTTGTTGAAATGTAAGAATATGTGCCATCAGTTTCATAATTATTACCATTCCATTGATAAGGCAATTGGTTTGCACATACTGTTGTGTCTGTAGTGCTAGTGGTAGATGTGTTGATGGTTAAATTCAATGTTGCAACTGAATCACAACCATTCGCATTCGTTGTTGTGAATGTGTATGTTCCACTTGAAGTATAATCATTACCATTCCAGTTGTAAGTATTACAAGCTGTAACATCAGTTGAACTTGAAGTTGATGTGTTGATGATCAAATTCAAAGTAGCAACTGAATCACAACCATTCGCATTTGTTGTTGTGAATGTGTATGTTCCACTTGAAGTATAATCGTTACCATTCCAATTGTAGGTATCACATGATGTAAACTCAGTTGAGCTTGCAGTTGACACATTGATGGTTAAATTCAATGTTGCAGTTGAATCACAACCATTCGCATTTGTTGTTGTGAATGTGTATGTTCCAGTTGAAGTATAATCGTTACCATTCCAATTGTAGGTATCACATGATGTAACCTCTGTTGAACTTGTAGAAGAAGTATTGATGGTTAAATTCAAAGTAGCTACAGAATCACAACCATTCGCATTCGTTGTTGTGAATGTGTAGGTTCCACTTGAAG
>CALPIT020000209.1 GCA_943323705.2 Streptomyces griseus | reverse complement strand
TATCCAGATTATTTATCAAGCACAGCATCAGTAACGGTTTTACCATACAATAGAGACACCATTCATACAACAATTTGTACCAGTCAACTACCTTTTCAATGGAACGGAATTAACATTACAAACACGGGATATTATGCTGATACCATTAGTAATACTTTAGGATGCGATTCAATAATCACGCTACATCTTACAATAATAAATGGTAATCCTCCAGCAGCACCATTAACCATAACGCAAACACTTGTTAATAATAATTGCTTCGCTAGAGTTTATCGATACACAGCATCAATAACTAATAATGCTCAAGGATATAAATGGATTATTCCAACTTCTTGTGGAGGTGTATCTTCTGTAATAGTTGATTCAGGTGATATCAATGTTTCGAGGGTAATTCGGTTAAAATATTTTAGTAACAATGCGGCTTTCAATACCGACAGCATAAAAGTTTGTGCATATAATACATGCGGATTAAGTCCGTACAAACGCGCAGTATTAATCAACACCTTATTGAGTGCTCCATTGCCTCCAACAAGCATCATCGCAACACCTTTAATCACCAATGTTTGTGGACAAAGAAAAATTAGGTACACTGCTCCA
The DNA here is from genome assembly GCA_943323705.2 of Streptomyces griseus. GTDB lineage: Bacteria > Bacteroidota > Bacteroidia > Chitinophagales > Chitinophagaceae > Ferruginibacter. The sequence goes on along the minus strand of CALPIT020000209.1, from coordinate 4,025 downwards.
AATTTACCTGTAGGAACTGCGAATATTGCAGCAGCAATAGGATATTTATGGTCGTTTACAAGTCCAACTCCATTATTAGCCCAATTGGATTCTGGAACGTTTACTTCTCAAATAATCGTGGTTAAATATGTAAGCAATAATGCTGCGCTAATAGGAGATAGCATCAATTTGAACTATACTTCAGCTTGTGGCAACAGCATAAAAAAATCTTTGAAAATTAATCTTGCTGCTTTAAATGCACCTATTACACCAACTTCAATAACAATAACTCCATTAACCACAAATATTTGTGGACAGAGAAAGTATAGATGTATAATGCCTTTAATGCCGAATGCAACCACATCAAATGGTGCAGCTACAGGATATTTGTGGACATTAACAGGAAATGTTGCATCGTATGGTATAATTGATTCGGGAAGTTTGACATCGAGAATTATGGTGTTGAAATATACAGACAACAATGCAACTTTTGTTGGAGATAGTTTAAAAGCTCAATACAGCAGTGGTTGTGGGCTTAGTAATTTTAAAACAACAAAATTTTCTGTGCCAAAAATCAATCCTCCGTTGGCGCCAACAGCTATTATTATAACGCCTGTAAGTATTGGAACATGTGGTTCTAAAATTTACAGGTACACTATGCCGTTAGTTTCTGCAGGTACAACAAGTAATGCAGCTGCAACAGGGTATGCGTGGGAATTTGTTGGCAATATTTCTTCAACTGCTACAATTGATTCAGGAACCATTAATAGTAGAATCATCAGAATAAAATACCTGAATAATAATGCGGCCTCAGTTGGTGACAGTGTAAAGGCTTATTATTTATCTTCCTGTGGAAATGGTTTGGTTAAGTCTGCAAAATTGACCAACACCAATTTAACAGCACCATCAGCCCCCATCAGCATTTCAACTACCATGGTAAATGATGTATGTGGAGCGAGAATTTATCGCTATGCTGCACCTGCTCTTCCCCTTGCCACAACAACAGCAATGGCAGCAACCGGATATGAATGGAGTTTGCCAACAGGATCGGTTGTAGCCAACTCAGCTTCATTGGATTCGGGAGTAATGAGCGGAGCCAATGCAAGATATATCCGATTAAAATACACAAACAATGCTGCTGCCGGAGCAAATGACAGCATCAGAGTCAGATACACTTCGGGATGTGGAAACAGTTCAAATAAAGCACAAAAGTTATCCAATACAGCAATTAGTATATTGGCTGCCCCATCAACCTTAACGGGCACTACAAATATTTGTTCAATTGTTGGCACTACAACAAGTTCTAGATATACAGCTTCAGCAGTAACTGGAGCAGTTTCTTACTTATGGACATTGCCTACCGGTGCTGTAATTGATAGCGGAAGCAACGGATTAAAAATTAGGGTTCTTTTCATAACAGGAGGGCCGAATGATAGTATTGTTGTACAGGCTGTTGGAACTAACGGTTGTGCAGGTTTGAAGAAAACATTGAAGCTGGCAACTGCAGGTTGTGTAACCTTGCCAACATCAAGAATTGTTTATCCGCCAATTACAACAACTGAAGAGTCGATGGATGTAATGGTGTATCCAAACCCAACCACAAGCGTGTATAAGTTGTTTGTAAAGTCCTCCAAACTATCGCAAATCGTTAAAGCTAGAATTATAGATTTACAGGGAAGGCTTATCAAAACCTTAATCTTCAATTCAAATGAAACCATTGCTTTTGGCAATGAATTAAAAGCCGGTATTTATATCGTTGAGGTATTAGAAGGACAACACAAGAAGACGATGAGGGTGGTGAAATATTAAGGTTTATTGAAAGGCTTTATCGGTAACTCCACAAAAAAGCCAGGAGATAATTCAATCATCTTATCATTTGTTTTTTTTGTAAAAGTTATTCATGGCCATCACATGAGGAAAGCTAATGCAAGAAATAAATACAAAAAAAATAGTAATGATATTTTCGTTGAAACTAGAAAAATAATTATTGCTCAATAAAAAAATAAAAGCAACAAATAAAAAAAGCGCGCCGATTGTAAATGGTAATGCCTTCAAATAAAGTGAGGTATTGGTGACTTTCATTCCTTGTTTTAAATGAGACCAGCCATTCATACTGTGTTGCCCTATGAAGTATAAACCAAATGAAGTGATAAGAGGTAATTCAATACTCACCAACAGCATCAGAGAACTTATAAACATCATCCATCTTTTTTCAAAGATGGCCCATGTAATGCCAACTAGGGCTAGTAATACACTAATTTGTTTCCCCAAAATATTATGAATAGGGATTTTTATAGTGTTCATGTTTTCCAAAATACTATTGGTTTCAACAACATGGCCCAAAAGAATAATACTTAAAATTAAAATTCCCCAGGCCCCATTCTTTAATGCGTTAATATTTTTTGGTTGCCATTCCCGTAAATCAGTTTGTCCAAAATGCCAGGCAGAATAACCAATAAAAAACAACAAAGCACCAATGGGAAAGAATACCCATAAGATTAAATTGAGAAATGCCAAGCCAAGATAACTAATTACAAATTTTGGTTTGATTCGACTGTTTAAATTTTCTGTCTCGAGCAAGTGATCAACTGCTCCATGTGGAATGCCCACCAGAAACAATCCCACAGTGAACATGGCTATCTGTATCCAATTAAATATTTGAGGAGAGGTCTTATAAATTATCAACAAAAGCATTGACAACAGTAATAAAATAATTGGTGTTATTGATTTTTGAATTCTTGATGAAGCAACCCAACCTACAGCTTTTAAAAAGGGTTTCATGGGTAATGTCAAAAATATTCGAATGTCTTGCAACAAAGTTGACTTTTCGTCTAAAAATTGTAAGACGTTTTTTGTTTCGTTTTTTTTGAATAAGGCTTCAAATATTGATTTGCCTTGTGAAGGCTGTTTAGTAAGTATCAAAAGTAACAGCCGATCATAATATCTAAAACGTGATGATTCCGTAATTACTGCAGGTTTTAAATTTTTTTTCAAACTTTCTGCTAATCTTTCAGCATGATGAAACATATTTTTAAAAGCATATCCTGTACTGGGTTTCACAGCACCTGCTCTTCCTCCGATGGGAATAACGCCAGGTAAAGTTTCAACAACAATAGCTGCAGTACTCATCGGAATGCATCCTATTTCTGTATGTAGTATTTGATAATTTCCAAATCGTTGATTGATATATGAGTCTAAGATTGGGTTTGCTTCTTTTTGAGTGATCGGTTCCAATCCAAAACGTGTTAATTCGACAAGTGTTTTGCCTTCGCCTAATGGCAGTACATACATAAACTGAGTAGCGCCTAATTGTTCCACATTGAAGTCCATCAGGTCCACACAATTTACATTTGAATTCGGGTTGTCAGTAGCAATTACATAACCAATGAAAGATTGAAGTAAATGGGCGTCATCATTTTTAAGCGGTAAATATTTTGGAGGACGACTGTCGAATACTAATGAAGATACCCAAGTATCTGTATCTGTAACTACTTTAATTCCATTTTCAATTGGAGTTAATTCTATAACAGAACTTTGAATTCGCTGTAAATGATGTTGATCAATGATGCGTCTTAATTCTTTGTAAACATCAATGCCTGTTATATGAAAATATTTTTTGGGAAGTAAAGACTCTTGCTGGTTTCGGTTGACAGATACTTCATCCCATTGATGACTTATTAAATGCTGGCATTGTAAGGTGAGTTGTTCATTTTGGTCAGACCAAAAACAATAAGTTTTATCATTGTTTTGTTTGGTATCTGGATCTAAAATTAAAATCTTTTTATCTTTCAATAACCCCTGCTTTTCCATGCACATAAGCAGCAGTGTTGCAGAAGCGCCGGCACCTGCAAACAGATAATCCACTTTAGTATGATGGTTTTGCATTGACATTTTATCAAATTAAAAGATACAAAAAAAGGGTTCTTCAATTTATAGAAGAACCCTTTTTTTATTTATGAAGTGATAAATTAATCTTCATTTCTGCTTAAAGAATAGATAACTGTACATAAATTTGAAATATTTGGAGATTTTGGATGCTTCCTTTT
>CALPIT020000208.1 GCA_943323705.2 Streptomyces griseus | reverse complement strand
CAAGCGGTATTTTATAAAATTTTAATCGACAACAAACCTGGTAAAGACTGGGTTGCCGTTAGCAGTGAATTTGATTTCATTGAGCCAGATAAAAAGAAAAAATACAGAAAGCAAAAATTGGTCATAACGCCGGAAGACATTACCACGGTAACACAACAAATAAAAGACACCTGGACTAAAATTCAAAACAGAGAATTTTATACGGGCTGTGGTGATGATAATTGTTACTGGTGCCAGTTTGTGAAAACAAATAAAATGGCGATAAAGCTTCATGAACAGGAAATTGAAGAAGAATAATTTAACCTCGCTGACAATGATTATTTTTGCCACTCACAAATCAAGAATTGATGAGAACTAAGTTATCGGGTATTGTATTCATAATATTGCTCGCTCATATTTATATGATGTTTACAGGTGGATGCGCTCAAATCAGCGCGCCTACCGGTGGACCGAAAGATACATTGGCTCCAGTTTTGGTAAAAGCAGCACCTGAAAACAATTCCATTCAATTTACAGGTAATAAAGTTGTACTTGCTTTTGATGAATATATCGACCTTCAAGATTTACCATCCAATTTATTGATTTCGCCAGTCCAGAAATACAGTCCAGTGATTTCTTACAATCTAAAAACCATTACTGTAAAATTTAAAGACACCTTAGCACCTAATACCACCTATTCATTGAATTTTGGAAATGCCATAAAGGACATCAACGAAGGCAATGTGTTCAAAAATTTTAATTATGTTTTTTCAACGGGTGATTACATAGATTCGTTTGAATTGAAAGGAAAAGTGATAATGGCCGAAACGGGAAAAGTGGATAGTACTTTAATGGTCTTGCTTTACAGAAATTCTCCAGATACTGCGGTTCAACATAGGAAGCCTGATTACACAGCTAGATTAAATGGCGATGGTAGTTTTCAATTCAATTATTTACCTGCAGATCAATTTAGTATTTATGCTTTGAAAGATGGCGATGGTAATAAATATTATAACGCTAAATCAGAAATCTTTGGCTTTCATACAGAAGCTATCAATATCAATAAAAACAATCCAATTATATCGTTATCTGCTTTTTCAGAAAAAACCGAAACTCCAAAATCAGCTCCAGGATTTACTGGCGATAAAAAAGGTGGTGATAAATATCTCCGTTTTCAAAATAATATCACTGCAGGTAGACAAGATTTGTTGACAACGCTTGAATTGACTTGTAAAAACGTACTAAAAAAAGTCGAATTAGACTCTATTGTTTTGTGCGACACCTCATTTAAAAAAATTACAGGTTACTCGGTTTCATTAGACAGTACCAGAAAAAAAATCATTATCGAAAACAAATGGCAGCCTGAAAATGTACTGAAACTGATTATTTATAAAAATGGTTTTCAGGATTCAACAGGACTTACAATGAGTAAAAACGATACCATCAATTTTATCACAAGAAGCATAAGTGAATATGGTTCATTGAAATTGAGTTTTAAGAATATTGATTTGTCAAAACACCCGGTTTTGCAATTCATGGATGGGGAAAATATCAAATTAAAGTCTGCTGTAACTTCTCCAGAATGGTTGAATAAAATGATGTTACCGGGAGAATATGAGGTCCGTATTTTATTTGATGAAAACAATAATGGCAAATGGGATTCCGGAGATTATTCCAAAAAATTACAGCCTGAAATTACACTTGCTTTACCAAAAAAGATTTCAATCAAAGCCGATTGGGAAAACGAAAGAGATATTGATTTGAAACAATAAAATGTCATTACAAAAAAACAGTTCAATAGTCATTACCAGACTTACTGCAATCTGGGCTTTGTCTGAATGTGCATTGGGTGGTATCATGCATGCCATGAAAATTCCTTTTACTGGAATCTTTGTTGGTGGTCTTGCTGTGATTTGCATTGCATTAATTGCTTTTCATGCTGATGATATTATTAAAGAAGTATTCAAAGCAACAATAATTGTTTTAATGATTAAAGCAGGTGTAAGTCCGCATACGCCAGTGCCTGCATACATAGCCGTTAGTTTCCAAGGAGTATTGGGTGCTATTATATTTTCTTTAATAAAAAACTTTATGTCTGCTGCGCCAATTTATGGATGTATCGCTATAGCAGAATCTGCCATCCAGAAATTTTTATTTACAACATTAATTTTTGGCAAATCAGTATGGGTGGCCTTGGATATTTTTGTAAAATCTGTATTAAAGGATTTGCATTTGCCCAATGACTTTTCATTCTCATTTTGGATGGTTACGTTGTATATTTTAATTTATGCAGCCTGGGGATTGATGCTCGGTTTTTTTATAAGTGGAATGCCTGTTGTGTTGGAAGAAATTAAAAATGAAAAATTAACAATTGAAAAAGAAACAGCAGTGGTCACAGAAAAGAACAAAGGAAATAAATGGCTTTCTTATTTGTTGATAATGACATTCATTACTATAGTGTTTTTTATAGATGGAAAAATCAATAATGTCTTGTACATTATATTAAGATCATTAGCTGTAACGATGATGTTATTTGTTATTGCAAGACCCATCATCGTTTCACTAATCAATTATTTTGGAAAAAATAAAAAAGAAGATTTTACCAAAGTGATGAACCTGCTCCCAGAAATCAGGTCTTATGTAAAACCCTCTTTTGTACTTGCCAAAAAATCATTTAAAGGATTGAAGCGTTATAAATATTTCGTTTTGTATTTGATTCACTTTTCAATTTCAGACAACATAGATGATTAACAGCAACATCATCATCATTTCGCAATCTATTCGTTCAGGCAAGACAACCGCTTTAATGAATAGAATCAATGTTGTAAAAGGTGTTGATGGCATTTTGTCTCCTGATGTAAATGGACTAAGAAAATTATTTTTCATTGGCAACAGAAGTTTGATTGATTTTGAAACTTTGCATCAGCATAATTCCACTTCAATAGGTCGTTTTCATTTTTCAAAAAAGGCTTTTGAAATGGCAAATGACTATCTTATTAATATTCAGCCAGCAGCACATACAGAAATCATCATCGATGAAATAGGCAAATTGGAAATAAATGAAAAAGGTTTTTATTCTTCTTTAGTTCATCATTTGAAGTTGGTCCGTCATGCTCAATCAAATCATCGACTTGTATTAGTAGTTAGAGAAAGTTTACTTGAAGATGTAAAAACTAAATTTGGAATAGAGAACGCACAGATTATTACTATCGATGAATTAAATCAAAATGAAAAATTTGCAAATAATATTTCACTTAAAGGACTTGTCCTTTGCGGAGGCAAGAGCACTAGAATGGGAACCGACAAAGCTTTTCTGCAGTATCACCAAACAGAACAACATAAACTCATTGCACAGCTCTTCATCAATGCAAACATTCCTGTTTTAATTTCATGCAATGAATCACAACAGAAAAATATCAGCAAAGATTATGTTACTTTAATTGATGAGGATGAGTATAAAAACAATGGTCCGATTTCGGGATTATTGACGGCATTTAAAAACAATCCTTCCGATTCGTTTATTCTTGTTGGTTGTGATTATCCAATGATACAACAACATCATATCGACACTTTGGTTTCATTAAGTGGCTATGGATTTGATGCGGTTTGTTATGTAAGACAATCCAACACTACATTACATGAACCTTTGATTACATTTTATAGTAACGCTTTCAAAGAAAAACTATTTGCATCTTTTCAAATGGGGAACAGCTCTATTAAAAGAGTTTTGGAAGAAGTGAATACTTTAAAAATTATTACTGAAGATGAACATTTTTTAAAGAGCTTTGATACGCCTGAGGATTTTCATTCTTTCCAAGCCTAATTTCAATTGACATGAATCATTCAATAACTGAAGTACAAATCAATAAATATAAAGATGGCCAGATAGTGGAATCTGATGATATTTTGGCTGTTGAAGAACCGCTTGAAATAAAATTGGTTCATGGAAATAAAACCAATCGCCAAACAACAAATGTTTCCATCACCATGCGTACACCAGGAAATGATTTGGAACTGGCTTCGGGTTTTTTGTTTACAGAAGGAATTATTCACGACATCAATCAATTAGATATCAATCCCGTTTTTTACTCAAAAGAAATCTTATCAAACTGCATCAATATTTTTTGCAAAGAGGATGTGTTGATAGACCATAAACTATTGCAAAGAAACTTTTATACCACATCAGCTTGTGGTGTTTGTGGAAAAGCAAGTATCGATGCAATCTACACGTTGACTGATGACAGTAAATCAAACAATGACTTCGCCGTTTCAAAAGAAATTATCATACAATTGCCTGATTTATTAAATCAACAACAGGATCTATTTAAACATACAGGAGGTATTCATGCGGCAGCGCTTTTCAACAAAGAAGGCGTCTTGCTAGAAACTAGAGAAGACGTGGGTAGACATAATGCTCTGGATAAATTGATTGGTGCTTATTTCTTGAAATCAACAGTTGAACAATTTATACCTAATGAAAGCATTTTACTATTAAGCGGCAGAGCCAGTTTTGAATTGTTGCAAAAATCAGCCATGGCTGGGATTTCAATCATTTGTGCGGTAGGTGCACCTTCTAGTCTCGCCGTTGAAACGGCTAAAAGATTCGGAATCACTTTAATTGGCTTCCTCCGAAATAATCGATTCAATATCTATTCAAATCCTCAACGAATTCGGTT
>CALPIT020000207.1 GCA_943323705.2 Streptomyces griseus | reverse complement strand
TTGCCGCAACGCCAGTAGGGGCGACAATGGCTGTGTTTTTTTTGATATGTTCTTTACAATATTTAAGAAATGTAGTTTTACCTGTACCCGCTTTTCCGGTTAGAAAAATATTGGCATTTGTATATTGAACAAATTCTGAAGCAAGTGTAAAAGAATCGGAGTACTCCATGGTGCGCTAAACTAAAATGAAAGTCAAAATTACGATTGCCAGTCATAAGAGCCTTGTTTATTTTACATCTGTTTATAAGTTTTTTAAACTGTTTAAAATGAGGTTTTAATGGCTGTCGAATTTATTATCAATACTGTGAAAACTTATTGAATGAAAGAAGCAGTTAATAACTATATTCGTCACGATTTTAATTTGCACATCTTTTTTGTAAAAATGGAAACTCCGAAATAAGTATTTAAAACTACATTCTAATGAAGAAAAATCTATTGTCATCAACCTGCTTGTTTTTATTGGTTTTAATAAATGAAAGTTTATTTGCGCAAGCAACTCCGCTTAGTAAGGCTAAATATGTAAATGATCATCAACAGTCTTTTATTCCCAGGCCTGAGCAAGACAAAATCGCACAGGAAAAGCTTGCAGCGCTTGAAAAGAAAACAGGGAAAAAGCCAAATATCTTATGGTTCGTAATTGATGATATGGGATATGGCGATTTGGGTTGTTACGGAGGTGGCGCGGTGATAGGGGCTGCTACTCCCAATATCGATCGACTGGCAAAAGAAGGGTTGAAATTGACTACTGTGTATTCTCAGCCAACGTGCACGCCTACACGCTCTGCATTACTCACCGGAAGATTACCTGTAAGAACGGGTTTAACACGCCCAATACTAGCCGGTGACAAACTCACGAAAAATCCTTGGGAAGATGAAATCAGTCTGCCTAAATTATTAAGTGCCAACAATTATAAAACTATTCTTACCGGTAAATGGCATGTTGGAGAACTTGAAGGCATGAGGCCTTTTGATATTGGCTTTGACGAATACGAAGGTTATTATGCAGCTGAAAAAGAAATCTCTCAGGCTTTCGACAAAAGAAGATATCCTGATTTGTCATTAGACTCATTTAAAAGAGATGCTTACATGAAATTAGGCGCTTCTGCAGATTTAGTTTACGGAAAAAAAGGGGGTGAAGAACAAATTGTCAAAAAAACAACAAGCACCAATGACATTGCTGAGGCAGATGAAGTGTTGAAAGATTTTACCATAAAAAAATTAAGAGAGCTCGCAAAGCAAAAGCAGCCGTTCTTTCTTGAACATTGTTTCATGAAAGTTCATGCTGATGTTTTTGCTTCCAAAAAATATGAAGGCAAAAGTGTTAGTAAATATCCTTTTAAGGATGGTGTTGTAGAAGTAGATGCATTGGTTGGGGAAATGGTGGCAGAACTTGAAAAATTAGGTATGCTTGAAAATACACTCATTTTTATTACTTCAGATAATGGTCCGCAAATGGATTCATGGCCTGATAATGGATTTACACCTTTTCGCGGAGGTAAAGCCACAACCTGGGAAGGCGGTGTAAGAGTACCCGGCATCGCTTACTGGAAAGGAATGATTACTCCAGGAAGAGAAAGTGCAGATATATTTGACCTGATGGATTTGTATAATACATCTCTAAACATTGCCGGTGCATCGGCTTCATTGCCTCAGGATCGCTATATGGATGGCATTGATCAAACTTCTTTTTTGTTGTTGGACAATGGCGAATCTAAAAGAGATAGAGTATTCATGTTTATCGATAAAAATCTCATGGCTTTCAGAATGCTTGAATACAAAATGCATTTCAAATATACAGTAGACACTAGGCTCAACGCGAACATCGACCAGTCTACAATATATCAAACAGGTTTAGCCCCATGGTTATTTAATTTATATACGGGTCCAAAAGAAGAACAAACTGACGGACATGTTTACAATGCATGGACTGCTCCTATTGCGGCAGAATCAAAAACAATTTTACCTACTTTAAAAAAGTTTCCTCCTAAAGATATAGGACTAGGTGAGTGAGAAAAATTGGGGTAGATAATTTGATAGATTGAAGATGAGCACTTTTCTCTTCAAATTGCCGAAGTATCAAATTGCCGAAGTATCAAATTACTACATCATCAAATGACCACAACGTCAAATTTTATCAAATAAAAATCCCTCGACTTTCGTCAAGGGATTTTTTATAGTTAGATATAATATTCGAAATTAAAAATCTCTGTTATATCCACCGCCGCCACCGCTGCGGTTTCCACCACCACCGTAGCCACCGCCACGACTTCCGCCGCCGCCGCCATAGCCGCCACGACTTCCGCCGCCACCACCACGACTACCGCCGCCGTAACCACCACCGCCACTTGGACGCTTTTTGTATTCGCCTTCTTGACGTGGTTGTGATTCGTTAACGATTAACTTACGACCTTGTACTTCTGTTTCGTTTAAGTTAGCGATTGCAGTACGAGCTGCTTCATCGTCTTCCATTTCAACGAAACCGAAACCTTTGCTACGGCCGTTCATTTTGTCTTTTAAGATTTTACCACTAGTAACTGTACCGTACTGTGTAAATAGATTCGTTAAATCTTCGTCAGTCATAGACCAGCTAAGATTTCCAACATAAATGTTCATTGTAAAAACTGTTTAAAAAAATTAATAAAAATTGAATGATTAAGGCTGTTACAATGAACTGAAATCACAAGTAAAATTTACCGATTCAGCCATAAATAAAAAAACTTAAACCATTTCTACCTCATAAAGATAATGGAAACATTTTGAAACTGCAATATGTTTTTCAAAATAAAATTGCAGAAATAAAAAAACCACCTCGAAAAAGGTGGTTTAATTTAATAAAAGTTCAAATTATTCTGATACAACTTCAAATTCAACTTCAGTTTCGTTTCCGTTACCAAAGTCAATTTTTGCTTTAAAGCTGCCCAATTCTTTAACTTCATCAATGATTTGAATACGACGACGATCGATTTCATATCCTTTTTGTTCTTTGATAGCACGAGCAATCTGAACAGAAGTAACGCTACCGAAGATTTTGCCACTAGTACCGGTTTTAGCACCAATTCTAAGCGCACCTTCTTTCAATACAGCGATTACGTTGTTGATTTCAGCTAACAATTTAGCCTCTTTCTTAGCTTGTTGTTTCAAACGCTCATTCAATTGTTTAAGATTGCTTGGGCTTGCTTCAACCGCCATTTTTTGAGGGATAAGATAGTTACGTCCGTATCCATTTTTTACGGTTACCAGTTCATTGGATCCGCCAAGATTGTTTACATCTTGAATTAAAATTACCTGCATGATAATTGCATTTTTACCCAATCTTTTGTATCAGACTTTCTCCCGAATGTTCGAGATTAGGGTGGTGAAAAAATAGTTTATTTCAAAAGATCTGTTACGTAAGGAAGAATCGCCATTTGACGAGCTTTCTTTACGGCTTCACTTACTTTACGCTGAAACTTCAAAGAGTTTCCGGTAATACGACGAGGTAATAATTTACCTTGTTCATTCAAAAACTTTTTCAAAAAATCTGCATCCTTATAATCAATATAACGGATACCCATTTTTTTAAAGCGACAATATTTCTTTGGACGCTTTTCGGCTTTAATCGCCGTTAAGTACTTGATTTCATTAGCTTTTGCCATGATTTATGCCCCCGCTTTTTCTGTTGATGAATGTTGTACACCACTTCTCTTTCTTTCATTATACCCGACGGCGTATTTATCGAGTACAGTAAACATGTGACGCATTGCACTTTCGTCACGTAAAAGTTGAATTTTCAACTTTTCATTGAAGCTGGTTGGCGCACTGTATTCCATTACCCAATAAAGACCAGTAGTCTTTTTGGCAATTGGATACGCCAGTGATTTTAGTCCCCATGGTTTTGTGTGTGTAACAGAACCGCCGTTTTCAACAACAAGCGTTTCGTACTTTTTCTGAGCGGCTTTGAACTCGTCCTCAGATAACACAGGGGTAAAAATCACCATCAATTCGTAATTGCTCATTTTACCTGTTTTAAAGTTTAAAAAATTATTAATCCCCATTTATTTTTTTAGGGGGTGCGAAGATAAGGCAAACTTTTTTAAATATACTATATATAGCGATTTAATTTTAAAAAATAAGCTGAATGAAATCGATTAACCACAAATAAAAAAGACCCACTTAATAAGCAGGTCTAAACTATTTAGAAATAAAAATAACTACTTAGTAGCTAAAGCATTTACTCTTAAAGCAAGTTTACGCTTCAAGTTAGACGCTTTATTTTTATGTATTGTTCCTCTTCTTGCTAATTTATCAATCATTGAAGCTACAGAAGGTAATTTTTCTGAAGCTGCAGTTGGTTCTTCAATTGCACGAATGTCTCTGATTGCATTACGGGTTGTTTTTCCGTAATATCTATTGCGTGCATTACGTTTTGCACTTTGACGAACATCTTTTTTGGTAGCCTTATGATTTGCCATGTATTCTATTTTAGGGACGCAAAGATAGGGATATGATTTTTATAAAACGAGTTTTTTTTAATTTTTTATTTATAACAATAATCTTTTCGAAAAAAATCATTTAAAAATACAAGATTTCTATCTTAGATTCTTAAGTTTTAGGCCGATATTTGCAACCTAATTATCAATTATAGCGCTTCAATAAAATTATTTTTACCATTATGAAGGAT
>CALPIT020000206.1 GCA_943323705.2 Streptomyces griseus | reverse complement strand
GGACGAAGGCATGAATTCTTATTACGACAAAAGATACAAAAGCAAATACTATCCCAGATACCAAAACGAACCAAAGCTTAACAAAAAAATGTCTTTCAACTTTGAAGACTTAATGACTTCTACAATGAGCAGCATTCATAAAGACCAACCTATAAATACGCCTTCGGAAAAGTTATCTGCTGTCAATTATGGTTTAATTGCCTACAATAAAACTGCCTTGTGGATGCAATTGCTGGAAAAACAATTGACACAGCCCCTATTCGACAGCGTTATGCAAGCATATTTTGAAGAATGGAAATTCAAACACCCTTACCCTGAAGATTTTAAAAACACCGCTGAAACCATTACCAAACAAGATTTGTCGGAGGAATTTTTCTTATTGAATACAACAGGAAATTTGTGTTTTCCTCAAAAAAAAGACATTCGCTTAACTGCTTTTTTCTCACTTAAAGAAACTGAAAAACATAATTATATTTCGCTCATGCCCATGGCAGGATATAACAATTATGATAAGCTGATGATTGGCGGATTGATTCACAACTACAGTTTGCCTGTAAATAAATTTCAATTTATTGTGGCTCCTCTTTATGCTACAGCTTCAAAGGAATTTAATTATATCGGAAAATCAACTTATACACTATTTCCTGGGAATAATGATTCTAGATTGATATTTTCCTTAACTGCAGCGACTTTCAGCAATAATGTATTTGTCGATTCAACAGGAACTAAAAATCATTTACGTTTTAGCAAATTTGTGCCGGGTATTAAATATGTTTTTCCAACTTCCAATACCAGAAGCTCCATTAACAAGTATATTCAATGGAGAACCTATTTCATAAATGAAACAACATTGAATTTTAAAAGAGATACCATTCAGCAACTGGATATTATTTCTTATCCTGTCAAAAAAACTTATATCAACCAATTGCAGTTTGTTTATGAGCAAAACAGAAAGCTATATCCTTACAAAGCTGTTTTACTAGCCGAACAAGGTAAAGGTTTTATGAAATTTGGATTCACCGGAAATTATTATTTCAATTACAAAAAAGAAGGCGGCATGAATGTTAGATTCTTTGCGGGCAAATTTTTGTATACAGGTGCTCAAACTTACCTCAGCAAATATGAAACAGACCGTTATCATTTAAATCTAAGCGGTGCCAATGGAAATGAAGATTATACCTATAATAATTATTTCGTCGGCAGAAATGCTTTTGAAGGAACGGGAAGCAAACAAATCATGATGAAAGAAGGTGGCTTCAAAGTGAGAACTGAATTGCTTAGCGATAAGATTGGGAAAACAGACGATTGGCTGAGCACCTTGAATTTTACAACTACCATTCCCGATAATGTGAATCCCTTGACTGTATTGCCTTTCAAATTGCCCATAAAATTATTCTTCGACCTAGGAACCTTTGCTGAAGCTTGGAAATCAAATACAACAACACAGAAATTCCTATATGACGCCGGCTTACAATTGTCATTATTGAACAATACTGTAAATATTTATTTTCCTGTTTTATACAGCAAACCTTTCACTGATTATTTCAAATCTACAATAGGAGAAAAAAGATTTCTTAAAAACATTACTTTCAGTATCGACATTCAAAATATTTCATTGAAAACATTTGTACCTCAAATTAATTTTTGATTTGGAAATCGCTTACCTCACATATCATGAAATCAACAAATCCAAATGGGATGGTTGCATCAACAAGTCTGTCAACAAACTTATCTATGCTGAATCTTTTTATCTCGACACTATTGCCGACAATTGGGATGCCATCGTTTTAAATGATTATGAAGCCGTGATGCCATTAATCTGGAAAAAGAAATTCGGCATTAAATATTTATACCAACCCGCTTTTTTACAGCAAGCTGGAATATTCTTTTCCAAAAAATTGAATAACGAAGTCCTTCAAACTTTCATAACAACTGCTTCACAGCATTTTAAATTTGGTGAATTCACATTGAATTACCTCAACCAATCTTTGAATCCTGATGCTTTCTTTACTTTAAAAAAAAGAAACAATTTTATTTTTCATTTAGGAAAGACATACGATACTATTTACAAAGAGTATAGTCCTTACATCAAACAAAGATTGAAACGTGTTGAAAAATTTCAACTACAATACACCTCAAGTAAAGACTATAAAAAAGCCATCAACATTTATAAAAAACTATATAAAGATCGTTTACTCGATTTCAAAAAAAAGGATTACGATAATTTTGAAGCTATTTGTAATTATTATTTCAACATCAATAGATTATTCGTAAGAGAAGTATGGAGTACCGATGGAAATACAATGCTGGCCTGTGTTATACTGCTTAAAGACGAAAACAGATTGTACAATATTGCATCATCCATTTTTCTGGAGGGCAAAAAAATATTAGCCAATTATTTTCTTTACGACAATATCATCAATGAGTTTGCAGAAGAAAAAATCGTTCTCGATTTTGAAGGTTCTGATGTGCCGGGAATCGCTTATTTCTATAAAAACTGGGCTTCAGCAAACCAACAATATCCATTCATCAAATGGAATTTACTTCCAGCTCCTATTAAACTCATCAAGCGTTAATAAGGTTTCTTTATTTCAAGAAATGTTTCATCAACTTGAATGGCATGATGATGAAAAGCACTCAACTCTTTGTAACTTATTTTACTTACAATAAACCCTGATTGTCCTAATCTAGAGATGTAATCATTGAGCTGATAAATTCTTACATGGTCTTTTTGTCCGAACAATTCCGATTGCCTTTCAGGATTAGCAATTAAGGGCTCTTCAATAGTTGCTGAAATGGTTTCCGAATAAGGAGCCTGTAATATTGCGATGCCGCCTTTTTTCAACACTCTGTAGATTTCACTCATGGCTTTCAAATCATCAGTGATATGCTCTAATACGTGATTGGCAATAACCAGATCAAAACTTTGATCCGCAAAACTCAAAGCTGTTACATCTTCTTGTTTAATGTGCTTGTCAATGTTTTTATAAAAGCCCGGAACCAAATCTGCAGTAACAACTTGTGATTTGGTGATTAAATATTGATAAATATTTTTTTCAGGAGAAAGATGCAATATTTTTTTATTCTCAATATTGATGTGATGTTGTAACATAGCAATGACAAGCCTTTCTCTTGCATTGGATAAACAATTCGGACACATGATATTTTTACCATAACCCGCAATTACATTGCTATTAGACAACGCATTTTTATTTTCTGATGAAGGCCAGTCGTCAACAAATCGAAAATACTGCTGTTGGCAAACATTACATGTAAAGCCATGACCTTTGTAACTTGAAAATGAAATTCGAAAAAACATTCTCTTCAGATAAAAAACAACGTTCCTGTAATGGCTTTGTAGCGGATGATAAATTCCGAGTGAGTGTAAAATATTTTTAAACTGAGGGTTCAAAATTATTGCGCGTTATCGAGGATTTTTTCAGCTATGATTAAATCAATCGGATGGGTGATTTTAATGTTATTCTCATCTCCGGCAATGATATAAATTTGATGTCCAGCAGCTTCCATAACTGAGGCTTCATCAGTAAATGAATCATTAAATTCCACTTCAAAAGCTTTTTTTAAATCAACACTATAAAAAGTTTGAGGAGTTTGAACCAGCATTACGGATTCTCTAGAAATGGATTTGTTTTTTTCTCCGTCAAGCAGTCTCACACTGTCTTTTGAGGAAATGGCAGGGATTATTGCCTTCTTATCTATGACCTCATTCAACGAGCGTTGAATTAAATCCACAGAAACCATACTTCTTACGGCATCATGTACCAAAACAATACTATCATCTTCTTGAATCTGCATCAATCCATTTTTCACAGAATGGAATCTTGTAGCGCCGCCGGAAGTAATGATAATTTCTTTGCCGTTAAAAAACTGACTGACTATTTCTTTTCCTGTTTCTAAGTGATGTTCTGGCAACACAAGAATGATATTGATTTCAACATCTGCTTGTAAAAAAGACTCAATGGTATATACAAGCAGCGGTTTGTTTTTGAGAAGCATAAACTGTTTGGGTACATCAGATTTCATTCTGCTTCCATTTCCACCCGCAACCAATACCGCATATTTTTTCATACCATAAAAAGATTAAGGGAGTTGATGATAATCTTTATACAATCCAATTTTATGTTCGCCTTTGCTGGTTTTCATACCACGATACATTCCGGCACTATTGAATACCATGGCCACATTACCTTCCTTATCAACCCCAATCATGCCACCTTCACCTTTTATTTCAATCAGTTTATGATGCACCACTTCATTCATGGCCTCTTCAAGCGAAAGGCCTTTATATTCCATTAATGCATTTACATCATGAGCGGCAACGGTACGAATAAATAGTTCGCCATGACCTGTACAACTGATGCCGCAAGTTTTGTTGTTAGCATAAGTGCCTGCACCTATGATTGGACTATCTCCTATCCTTCCGTATTTTTTGTTGGTCATGCCACCTGTACTTGTTGCTGCTGCAATGTTTCCGTGCTGATCAAGTGCAACAGCTCCTACAGTTCCAAATTTTTTATCTTTCATCAATTCTGCAATATCCTGATGAGTATGATCTAAAGAATAGGTATCACTATCACGAATTTCTTTCCATTGATCGTATCTGAATTGCGAGAAGAAATATTCATCGGGTTCTAGTTTCAATCCACGCTTGATG
>CALPIT020000205.1 GCA_943323705.2 Streptomyces griseus | reverse complement strand
CTGTAATCAATCTTGAGAATAAAATTCCGCAGAATAATGATAACAAAATACCGATGATCTGTGTAGTTGCGAAACCTAATACAGGGCCTAAACCAAAGTAAGCAAGGATAATCGCAGTTAATAAAGAAGTTACGTGAGCATCTATAACAGGAGCAAGAGAACGTTTGTAACCGTCGTTAACTGCTTGTTCATAGGTTTTGCCTTTTGATAACTCTTCTTTAATTCTTTCAAAGATGATAACGTTGGTATCTACAGCCATACCGATAGTCAAAACCAAACCGGCAATACCCGCAGCAGTTAATGTGAATCCTAATGCAGTTAATACTCCAATAGTAAATAACAAGTTGAAGATAAGTGCAATATTAGCAACCCAACCACCTGTGTTATAATATACTAGCATTAATAAGAAAATCACAGTAAATGCTATCAAGAAAGCCATGATACCACCATTTACAGCTTCTTTTCCTAAAGTAGGACCAACAACTTGTTCAGCAACAATTTTTGCAGGAGCATCTAACTTACCAGACTTTAAAATATTAGCCAAATCCTGAGCTTCTTCAACAGAGAATTTACCAGAGATTTCAGAATTGCCACCTTCAATAGCGCCATTTACATTTGGAGCACTATATACAATATCATCAAGAGCGATAGCAATAGGACGACCCACATTTTTTGCAGTCATTCTAGCCCAGATTTTACTGCCTGAATTGGTCATTACCATTTTGATAGCAGGTTTGCCCATTTCATCATAATCTTGTCTGGCTTCTTCAACACCATCACCCTCTAGAGGTGCTTTTTCAGAACCTGTAATTGTTTTTACAGCATATAAAGGGAAGTAACGAAGATTACCTTTTGCACTTTTCTCTTCGATACCAAACAGGAATTTCACATTAGCTGGTAATGCATTTTTAACCACTTCATTGTTAATATAACTAAAGAAAGTTGATGTGTCTTGTAAAGCTACATTACCGATTGAAGGAGAATAAAAACGCTTACCTGTATTGTCTGTTTGAACATCAATAGGGTTCATTACTTTAAAGAATGGGTTCATGTTCTTTTTAGCTAAAACACTGTCAGCTAATTTTAGTGTGTCACCAGCACTGATTCCATTCAAGTAATTTTTTAAATTATCATCTGCATTTTTCAATGAGCTTGCCAATTCGTCAATTTGATATACTTCCCAGAATTGTAAGTTTGCTGATGATTGCAAGAATTTACGAACTCTTTCAGGATTGTTTACACCAGCCAATTCAACATTGATTACACCTTTGTTTTCATCTAAGTTGATGTTTGGTTGAGCCACACCGAATTTATCAATACGCTTAACTAAGATTTTATAAGTTTGATTGATGGCACCTTTTGCAATCGTTCTGATTTTAGTGATAACTGCATCATCCTTGTCATCAATTTTTACATCCTTACCAGGACCTGCAAAAATCGAAGACAATTTGCCAGCACCATTTTGCTGAATATATGCTTCACTGAACAAAGTGATATAATCAGCATCGCTGCTTGATTTTTTTGAAGTTGCAGTTCTTAATGCATTTTGTAATTGCTGATCTTTGGGATTGTTACTTAAAGATTTAATCATTCCTTCAAGACTAACATCCATAGTTACGCTCATACCACCTTGCAAATCCAAGCCAAGGTTCAATTCGTTTTCTTTACATTTCTGATAGGTAGTACCTAAATAAATGTCTTTATCTCTAGTGCTGTCGAGAATTCTCTCAATCTTAGCTTTAACCAAAGACTCTCTTTCTTCAGGAGATAAATTTGCAGCTTGTTTCTTTACAATTTTTTCAGCTTGCTCTTTCACGGTTGATTCGTAATTACGAACAGCCCAAGTGTAGGAAAGTTCCCAAAGAGAGATGATAATTAATGCAATGGTGAAAAACCATACTAAACCTTTCAGTTTCATGTGTTAATGTTCTTTAAAATGACAACAAAGTCGTTAATAAATTTAGGTGTGCAAAGATAGGGGAAAAACCTCTAGTTTAACCCCGACTTCGTAATTGCTCACTTTTTCCAAAATTTGTTTCTCAAAATATTGATAAACAGTGCGCTAAATTGTAAAAATTTATCTGTTATAGCAATTTTTTTTTAATATTTTTTAATTATTTCTATCGAAATATTCCTTTTTATAGAATTATGTAAGTCTCAGTTGTTGTTTGATATTTAATTCAAAAACTGTTTTCAAATAATAATATATAGTTTTGTTCCAAATAAAAATGACATGCATTTATCAAGTCTGCTTTCTCAATTCAACGAGCCCGAAACATTGAAAATGGCCAAATTGGGAAGAGAATTAAGAGCGAAAGGTATTGATATAACAGATTTAAGTTTGGGTGAACCTGATTTTGATACACCTCAACATATAAAAGATGCAGCCAAAAAAGCGATCGACGATAATTTCAGTCATTACACACCTGTTGCCGGCTACCTAGATCTTCGCCAAGCTGTTTGTACGAAATTGCTCAGAGACAATAATCTTCAATATACACCCGAACAAATAGTGGTGAGCACAGGAGCCAAACAAAGTATTGCCAATACCGTTTTAGCAATTGTTGACAAAGGCGATGAGGTTATCATTCCAACACCATTTTGGGTAACCTATAGTGAAATCGTAAAACTGGCAGGAGGAAAGCCCGTTTTGGTTAGAACAAAAATTGAAAATGGATTTAAGATAACAGCTCAAGAATTAGAAGCACATATTTCAAGCCGTACCAAATTATTCATGTTTTCTTCTCCTTGTAATCCTTCAGGTGCTCTATATAACAAGTCAGAATTAGAATCTTTAGTACATGTTTTTGAAAAACATCCTGATATATATATAATGAGCGATGAGATTTATGAATATATCAATTATGAAGGCAAACACGAAAGTATCGCGCAATTCGATATAGTGAAAGACAGAACCATTGTCATCAACGGACTAAGCAAAGGATATGCTATGACTGGTTGGAGGGTAGGGTATATCGCGGCTCCTTTGGAAGTGGCAAAAGCCTGCGATAAATTACAAGGCCAATTTACAAGTGCTACCAATTCAATTGCTCAACGTGCTGCAATAGTTGCACTCACAAGTGATTTGAAGCCAACATTAGAAATGGTGGAAGCTTTCAAAATGAGAAGATCAAAAGTAATGCAACTATTAAGTGAAATAGAAGGAATCGTTTGCAGCGAACCTCCAGGCGCTTTTTATGTATTCCCCAACGTGAAATTTTATTTTGGAAAGAAAACGCCCGAAGGAAATGTAATATCCAATGCTGATGAATTATGCATGTATATGCTCAATACTGCACATGTATCTTCTGTAACCGGCAGCGCATTCGGCGAGCCCGATTGTATAAGATTGTCATTTGCAAATAGTATTGAAAATATTGAGAAAGGCTTTGCTAAATTGAAAATGGCTTTGCAGTCTTTAAGCTAATGTTGCTTTAGCTGCAGCTTTTTTGATGAGCAATTCATGTGCTCGTATAACCTGCGGCGTTAGTAGATTAATTTCGTCGTTTGTAATGATAAAATCACATTTTTTTATTTTTTCCTCTTCACTCATTTGGCGACTCATTCTTTGTCTTACAGCATCTTCGTTTATTCCATCTCTTTCCATCACTCTTTTTATTCGCAATGATTCAGGTGAGGAAACACAGATGATGACATCCAAATGAGATTCGCTATTACTTTCGAAAATTAATGCCGCTTCTTTTATGGCATATGGGGTTGTTTGTTGTGACATCCAGTTGAGACTATCGGAAACGGTTAGGGGATGAATCAGTTGATTGAGTTGCTCCAGTTTTTTTGGGTCATTAAAAACAATGGCAGCAATGTATTCTCGATTTAGAATACCATTAATATAACTTTCTTCCCCAAGTAAATTTTTTATGGATTGTATGAGGCCTTCGTCTTCAATCATCAATCTTTTAGCCTCTTTATCTGCATAATAAACCGGAACGCCCAATGTTTCAAAAATTGCAGCTACAGTAGATTTGCCACTACCAATGCCGCCGGTAAGACCAACTTTTAGCATGATGTATTTTTTGAATTATCCAGTATCCAGAAAATCGCCACAAAGACACGAAGGCACAAAGATTCACAAAGGGTTTCGGATTTTTTGACAACCATTAAACCCTGCCTACCGGCAGGCAGGCAGCGCAGCGAATTAAACCGTTAAACCTTAAACCTCTTGCACATCAACGCATTCATCGAAGAGATAATCATCAAATTGACAAATTATCAAATCATCAAATTGGCACTACTTCTTCTCCTCCCCAACTTTATTCAACGCAGCCGACCATTCCATACTAATAGCGCTTTTTTCAATTTTGAGGTAGCTACCTGGACTTACTTCTAGATTTAAAGTATTGTCTTCATTTACTTTATTGATAGTACCATGAATACCCGCAATAGTTACGATTTTATCACCTTTTTGAATGTTGTTCATGAACTGCTTTTGTTGCTTCGCTTTTTTAGCTTGTGGACGAATCATGAATAACCAAAACACTAGTATCATACCAACTAGTATTATTAAATTAGACATGCCACCACCGGGCTGTGCTGCTTGCAAGAAGATATTCAATGTGTTCATTTCTGTATTTTTTAATTTTTAATTTTGATTTTTTAATTTTCAATTTACTCATCCTTCCCAATCACCGTTCCTTTTAATTCCAATGTAGGAAATTCAGG
>CALPIT020000204.1 GCA_943323705.2 Streptomyces griseus | reverse complement strand
TTGGAGCACGCCCATTGAAACGTTTGATTCAGAAACAAATCATCAACCAATTGAGTAAAAGAATATTGGCTGGAGATATCAATAAGGAGTTGCCAGTGGTTGTAGACGTGTTTGACGGATTGGTCGTTTTTAGAAACGATCAGCTTAAAAAACAAGTGGCAGAAATATTATAACATTTTTTTAAAACAATGTAAGTAGCTAAAAATCAAATACTTAGCAAATTGTTTGTAAAATTTAAAATTGATGCTATTAAAACAGTACAAAAAATACTATCTTCAGCCGATTCGAAAAAAAACTAACTCATAGTTAAACAATAGTTTATTCATCTTGTTTAGCTTTTATTAAAATAAATAAAACAGAATAGAAAATGGCATTTAAAAAAGAAGTGGTTGAAATTATTGAACCGAGAGATGTATTTGTTGGAAATCCCAAAGCAGAAGTGACACTTGAGGAATTTGGAGAATATGAAAGTGAAGTTTGTGCAAAAGCAAATGAAATTGTTAAACAATTATTAGAAGAATATGATGGTAGAATTAGATTTAATTTCCGTCATTTTCCTTTAACCAAAATTCATCAAAGAAGTTTGAAAGCTGGTGAAGCTGCTGTAGCTACTGCACAAGAAGGTAAATTTTGGGAAATGCATAATATCCTTTTTGCAAACAGAAGAAACCTGGGTACAACATCATTGAAATTACACTCCAAAGAAGCGGGTGTAAGAAGTAAGAAATTTCTAGATGATCTAGTAAACGCTACATATGGCTGGCAAGTTCAGGGAGATTTGAAAGAAGGCATCGACAGAGGTGTGAAAGATGTTCCAACGTTTTTTGTAAATGGCGAATTGGTAAAAAAAGCCACTTACGAAGATTTAAGCAAAGCTATTGAAGCGGCTTTGAAGAAAGTAAAAAAGAAAGCGCCTACTAAAGCAGCTGTTAAACAAAGAGCGTAATAACAAATAAGATTTTATTAAAAAAGGCCAACTTTATTATTTTAAGTTGGCCTTTTTTAATTTATAATTTTGAATTTTTAATTATAAAGTCTTCTGAAACTCCTCATTCAATCTTATATAATCATCAGCATTTTCTTTTTTTGCTGCTTCAATTGATTTTTTTGAACTTTCCAAAGCACCTGCTTTATCTCCAAGTTTTTGCTGGATTTTTGCTTGGTATAACCAAATCCAATAAGCATTTGGTCTTTCTTCAACAGCTTTTTGAGAATATGTCAAAGCTTTTGCATAATCCATTTCATAGTCGTTATAATATTGTGCAATCTGATAATAAGGTTTTTTCTCAGTTAGTAAAGATGCTTCAATTTGAGCTTTCAATTTTGGTTTAACATCAGTTTTGATTGGGATAACAATTGATGATTTTTCCCACATGATATGCAGTTCGCAAGTTTGGGTTGTGATGTTTGCAATTTGCATGGTGAAAGTTTCTTTAGGTGCTTTCAGTTTAACATTATCTGCACTGAATCTTAAAATATCATCAGCTTCTTTATAATCACCCGTTCCCCAGTTGGTAATGCCTTTATTTAAAATGAAAGTCCATTTTTTTTCTCCGGGAATAGTATAAATGGCATATGTGCCGGTGTCGATTGTTTTATCATTGATCATTACCTGATCTGTAAATTTTATTGTAGTGGCACCATTTGCACCCGTTCTCCATAATTCTCCATAAGGAAGTAAATCACCGAATACTTTTCGTCCTCTGGCACTGGGACGGGAATATTTAATTTCAATACTTCCCATTCCAAAATCTTGAGTTAAGGTTTGAATGGGGGAGAGTGCCGGCATTTTTACCTGAGCATTAGTTTGTACAGCGACAAATAAGAGAAATAAGAATAATAAATTTTTCATTGTTTAATTTTTATTGAAAGTGAACTTTTACGGTTTGATAAAATAATCTGTTGCTTAAATATTGTTTCTCAGAATAACCTTGCAAGCCAAACAAGCCTGCTGCATTTCCTTTATTGATGGCTATTTCAAGATAGCCGGCCGAGTTGAAGAAAGCAAGCTTTTCACCTTCCGGAACATCGGAATAAGCGTTGCTTAATTTTTCAATCACTTCGTCTCGTTTGAAAATGATGGAAAAGTTACGTCCTTTTCTGTTTTCTTCAAATTGTACTTTATTGATGTTGACAATTACGTTTTCGAAATTGTCGATGAAAATAATTTGCCCTTCTATCCAATCATCGCCTACCATAGGTTGTAAGGCATTCTTGACTTTGATATTGATATTGGGGTCGCCAACTTCTTCGATTGTTTTGCCATTATGCAATTCATGCATGGCTTTGGCAAAAACATTGGTAAGGAATAAAGTGCTTTTTTGAATTTGTTGATCAAGTCTTAGTCCCACAGCTTTTTGTGGCATTTCTTCCAAAATCATAGTTAGCAAACCATTGTCTGCGCAGCCAATAAAATGTCCATTATGTTCTGCTAAAATCATATAGTCGGGCTTCTCATCAAAAATATTTACCAAGATTAAATGAAAAGTTCCTGTTGGGAAATTTTTGATGGCGTTTCTACAAACATACGCAGCCTGAGGATAGTTGAAAGCCGAGAGGGAATGGGTGATGTCTATGATATTTAAATTTTGCTCAAAACGAAGTAACTGCCCTTTAATAGCACCAGTGAGAAAGTCTTTTTCTCCAATATCTGTTATGAGCGTCAGTAACGGCATATTATAGTGTCACTCCTATGGAGTTTTGTTATCCAATATCCAGTATCCAGTATCAAGGTTTCACTTCACCAATTTCCCATTCTTATAAAAAAACTTTCTGGTCAATTTATCTGCCCAAGCAGGAAAGAGTTTATTTAACCAAACGGTTTGTTTGCCTCTAGCTGTAAGTATTAAAGTTCGCTTTCTTTTTTCTATGGCGTTTAATATATGTGTAGCACAGGTTTCTGCGGTCATCAAGCTGCTTTCATCAAATGGACTTTCGCCTTGTGCCTCTGCTTTTTCATTGAGGGCTGCATTTCTGATGTTGCTTTTAGTGAAACTCGGACAAACCCACATTACATTTACGCCGTCTTCAAGCAATTCCGTTCTTACTGCTTCGAGCCAACCATTCAAAGCGAATTTGCTTGCTGAATATCCACTTCTTCCAGGAAGTCCTCGGTAACCTGCTATTGAAGATACGCCAACAATTGTACCTTTTCTTTCTATTATTGATTGCAATGCAAGTTTGGTGCAATACATAGTTCCGAAGAAATTAATTTCCATTACTTTTTTGATAACCTCTACATCAGCGTCAATAAGTAATGATCGCATTGAAATGCCTGCATTGTTGATAAGGATATCTATGTGTCCGAATTGTTTTAATGTGGATTCTATAAATAATTTACAATCGTTGTAACTACTTACATCAGCAACGATACAATGCAAAGGTTTGTCGGGGTTTGAAACTTGTAAGTCATATAATTTATCTTGATTTCTTGCGCAAGTAGCAATTTTTGCTCCGGTAGGTAATAATAGTTCTATCAAAGCTCTGCCAATTCCATCGCTTCCTCCGGTAATAGCCACCACTTTATCTTTGAAAAAATCGTTCATATAATAATTATGCACAAAAATAAGTGACTATAAGTGCTATTAGAAAAGAAATATTGATTATTTGTGAATAATAAATAAGAATTCTTTTTAAAAAATTTGAATGGAATACTGAATTGTCTTATTTTTGCACTCCATTTAAAAATGGACAAGGAGAATTGGTAGCTCAGTTGGTAGAGCAATACACTTTTAATGTATGGGTCCTGGGTTCGAGTCCCAGCCAGTTCACGAAAAAGACTTTACAGAAATGTAAGGTCTTTTTTTATGTAGTAAAATCAAGGGTTTCTGCATTTAAGGTTTTATATTTTTACTTCTTTGTTTCAGTACTGTTACACTCATTGGGTCTCATTTTAAAAACAAAGTGTAACATGAACATCACATTTCAACTAGAACTCAACACCAGTAATGCTTCCAGAGATGGAAGAGTACTTATTAGATGTACTCAAAACAGAAAGCATAAACGTATTAGTACTGGTGTTGCTGTAGCTCCCAAATATTGGGATAAAAATCATCATAAAATAAAAAGTAGCCATCCACGCTGTAATGAACTAAACAATCTAATACAAGAGAAATTAAAAAAAGTAACTGCAGCTTATACAAAGCTAATATCTGAAAATGAAGAAGTAGCACTTGAAGATATTATCATGAAAATGACATCAGTACCAGTAACTAATTTTTTTGACTTTGCATGTTCCACCAAGATGGCTGAAATAAAATCCACAAATAAAATAGGCACGTATAGACGCTATGAAGCTGTGCTAAATAAGTTTAAAGATTTTACAGGAAGTAATTTAAACATCAACAGGGTAAATTATGAGCTACTAAAAAAATATGAAGTTCATTTAATCAACAACCTAAAGAACAGCAGAAATACAGTGTCATCAAATTTTAGTGTGATTAGGGCAATAATTAATGAGGCTATAAGACATGATGTTTATAAAAGCAGAAACCCTTTTAGCCAACTACAGTTAAAGTATGAGGATAAATCTAAAGAAAAATTAACTGCTGCAGAACTCAATCGGTTAATGAATAATCCTATACCTGAAATTCATTCTGTACAATTAGCAAGAGACTTCTTCATTGCATGTTTTTTAGCAGAAGGAACTAGGGGAGGAGATATGATAGCCATGAAAAAAGAATGTATTGTAAACAACTGC
>CALPIT020000203.1 GCA_943323705.2 Streptomyces griseus | reverse complement strand
CCGGTATTTTTAAAAAGGCCACATTGGTTTTCATTTTCCCAGTAGCTTCATAGTCGGATACTTTATCTATTTTTTTTCTGGCATTGGATACCAGCACATTGATATCCTGCGCAAAGCCAATTTGATGAAAAACCATCAATACCACAACAACATGTATTATTCTTTTGATCATAATTTTTATTTAAGAGAGGATGTCTTTTTTTCGAAATGAATAAATAGCGATACCAAGAAATATAGCGATATGCGCCATTAAAATATACAGACTATTTCTTATCGCCGCCCAGTTTTCTATAGAACCTTTTATCGGTTGTCCATCGACGTCAGTGCCGATATAAAAAAATCCTTTCCAGCCAACGAGATAAGAAGTAAACAACCACGGCTTCACATTCTTATCAATGATCGGCACATTGATATTTGATACGATGGTGAAAAATATCACAATACAAACTGTAGCTACAATCGGACCGATAGAATTTTCAGCAAACACAGAAAGTAAAATTCCTAAGGAAGCAATTACGGTAAGTGCAACTGCTGCATATCCAAAAGCTGCGAAATACCTCCACAACACATCATCTTTGGTAATCTGCAAAATCTGTGACTCCTCGCCTTTCACTCTAAAAATGAGCATGTCGTCGGCACCAAAAATAAACAGACTCACAAACAATGCCATAACTGCCATCCATATCAATAAGAAAACTGTAAATAAAAATGAAGCAAAAAATTTCACCATAATCAATTGCGTTCTGCTGACAGGTTTTGTCATGATCAATCTTAATGTACCCATATTGGCTTCTCCGGAAATCGCATCGCCGGCAATCAATGCGACTAATATCGGAACCTGCACCAGCAAAGTATTGAGTATAATATAACACATGAAATAACCATTGATTGCTTTTGAACGATCGAGTTCAAAATTATCTTGCACATTTTGCAACATGAGGTTCATGTAACTCTGACCATCCGCTTTAAATGCAAACTGAAAAATCATTACTATAGCTGTGATGGCAGCAAAGGCAATATAAGTTCGTGGCCTTTTCGAAATTTTAAACAACTCAATTTGTAAAAGGCTCAACATGTTTTTCTGATTTTGTAAGTTTCAAGAAATAATCTTCCAATGAATGACGCGGTTGTATAGAATGTATTTGAATATTTTTATCCGACAAGAAACGAATGATTTCAGGAATGTCATTTTTACTTGTTTCCAATTGGATTTGATAATCATTCATCATGAGTGTTTGCTTCCATGAAGTTTGTGAAAGCTGTTCAAATGCCTCATGATTGTTGGTAGTTTCAATGCTTACCACTGTTTTAGAAGGATCCAATAAAGTCTTTACTTCACCTTCTACAATTTTCTTTCCTTTATGAACTATCAACATGCGATTGGCAATGATTTCAATTTCGCTGAGCAAATGAGATGATACTAAAATAGTTTTGCCACGTTCGTGACTGAGTTTGAGAATTAAATTTCTGATATCGGCGATACCTTGCGGATCAAGGCCATTCGTTGGTTCATCTAAAATGATAAATTCTGGATTGTGTACTAAAGCAACCGCAATGCCTAAGCGCTGTTTCATTCCTTGACTGAATGTTTTAACATTGCTGTCGAATCTGTCGGCGAGGCCTACCACATCAAGTTGTTCCATCAATGTGGCTCTGGATAATTTCAATCCGCTCATCTTTGCAAACAGATTCAAATTTTCATAAGCAGTTAAATATTTATATAAATCTGGTCTTTCAATTACAGCACCTACTTGCTGCAAAATTTCTTTTCTGTTTTGTTGTAAATTTTTTCCAAATAATTCAATCTCACCTGAAGTTGGTGTAATCAAGGTAAGTATCATTCTGATAGTAGTAGATTTTCCTGCGCCATTCTCACCCAGGAATCCAAACACATCTCCTTTATTGACTGTAAAACTTAAATTGTTTACGGCATTAAACTGACCAAATGATTTGCAGAGTTGATTTACGTTTAGTAATGCTTGCATGATGTTATGATAACATAATTAAAGTGATAAAGTTTGAACATCATCATCAATTTGCTCGTAAGATTTAATTGCTGTAAAAAAATCGGCTACAGCATTATTCCCTTTCTCCGTTATTTTACAAATTGTAAGCGGATAATTGCCCTTGAATTGTTTGACGATATCAATAAAACCTTCTTTTTTTAATTTGTTTAATTGAATGCTCAGGTTGCCAACCGATAATCCAGACTTATCTTTTAGTGTTTTGAAGTCGGCTTCCTGATTTTTTTTCAAAAAACAGATTATGGAGAGTCTGGGCTGCGACAAAAGCAATGGGTCTAATTTCTGAAACATTGTATTTATTTTTAATAACTATTTTTTACCTAACCTGGCTTTCTTCGATTCAAAATCGGGTTCTCTTTCTATCAATTTGAAAGATTTTACCCTCAATTTCGAACTTAATGAGTTGATTTTGACTAATAAATGAAGAAATCGAGTGATTTAGATCTCTCGAAAATTGAAATTACTAATTAATTTATACAATAATCTAGTTTACTAATAAAACTAGATTATTTTTTATTTTTTCGATATCAAAAATCAACTGAAAAATAATAAAATAATGCAAGTAAATGGATTTATACTTATGATTTAAAGTGTTTTATATATTATGTAATTACATTTTTTAATGTCAACTAACTCCTAAAAACTTATTCACATTTTTAAAAAAATATTTTTTTTTGTGGGGGCAATTTGTAATTTAGCAACAGAATTTAATGGGTTAGTAAGTACAAAGGGTTAGCAGAAATGCTGACCCTTTTACTTTTTAGTCACTTCTGTTTTTTATTTTTCTTTTTCTCTTCATCAATTTCAATTTTACTTTTCAATTTTCAATTTTTACTTTTCATTTCAAATGATTGAAACAAATTTTTAGTTTTTTTCATCATTGAAGAAAAATTAAAAATCAGTTTTTTTTCTTTAGCGATTTTGATTTTACATTTACCGAATGAGTAAAACAAAATCATCTTTCTTTTGTCAGCAATGCGGATATGAAAGTGCAAAATGGTTGGGCAAATGTCCATCATGTAATAATTGGAATTGTTTTGTTGAAGAAGTGATGGTGAAAGGAAATGACAAATCACCAAAAGATGATTGGAAAGAATACAATGGCATTTCAAAAATAAAAACTGTTGCACTTAATGAAGTAACCAGTGCAGAAGAAAAAAGAATTCCAACTGCTGATAGTGAATTGAACAGAGTTTTAGGAGGTGGCATCGTTACAGGAAGTATTGTATTGGTTGCAGGCGAACCCGGTATTGGTAAGTCGACTTTGTTTTTACAAAATGGATTGTTGCTAAAAGACATTGTTACATTATACATCAGTGGTGAAGAGAGCGAGCAACAAATTAAAATGCGTGCCGACAGACTTGGCATCTCCAATGAAAATTTTTATTTGCTTACAGAAACAGATACACAATCTATATTCAAAGAAATAAAAAAATTAAAACCGCAATTAGTCATTGTTGATTCTATTCAAACCTTACAATCTCCTTTTGTAGAATCATCTCCCGGAAGTATCAGCCAGATTAGAGAATGTGCAGCTGAATTGCAGCGCTTCGCAAAAGAAACCAACACGCCTGTTTTTTTAATTGGCCATATCACAAAAGATGGCAACATCGCAGGACCGAAGATTCTAGAACACATGGTAGATACAGTGCTTCAATTTGAAGGCGACAGACATTATGCGTATAGAATATTGAGAACTTTAAAAAACAGATTCGGCTCTACCGCAGAGTTGGGCATTTACGAAATGAGTGGAACGGGCATGCGACCTGTTACCAATCCTAGTGAAATTTTAATTACCAACAAAGAAGATCAATTAAGTGGTATTGCGATTGCGGCGACGATTGAAGGTATGCGTCCATTGCTTATTGAAACACAAGCGTTGGTAACTCAAAGTGTTTATGGCACACCACAACGAAC
The DNA here is from genome assembly GCA_943323705.2 of Streptomyces griseus. Lineage (GTDB taxonomy): Bacteria > Bacteroidota > Bacteroidia > Chitinophagales > Chitinophagaceae > Ferruginibacter. The sequence continues at coordinate 764 of CALPIT020000203.1, read as the reverse complement.
AGTCAGCGGATTTGATTTGAGAAGATTACAATTGTTATTGGCCGTACTCGAAAAACGTGGCGGTTTCCATTTTGGCATGAAGGATGTATTTGTAAATATTGCTGGCGGTATAAAAGCAGAAGATCCTTCTATTGACTTAGCGATTGTATCTGCATTATTAAGTAGTTATGAAGATGTGGCTTTACCTCAGCATGTTTGTTTTGCCGGAGAAGTTGGATTGAGCGGCGAAATCAGAGCCGTAAACAGAATCGAACAAAGAATTGCAGAAGCCGAAAAACTAGGATTTGAAAAAATTGTTGTCAGCAAATACAATTCTAAATCTTTACCCAAAACCAAAACAGGAATTCAAATCATTGCTTTAGGAAAGGTTGAAGAATTGTACCAGCTGTTATTTTAATCAGTACAACATACCACTATGAAACTATTACCTTCTTGGGTAGAAGATGGACTTCATCTTTTCTATCCTCATTTGTGTACCGGCTGCGGAACCGACCTCATTGAAAAAAACAATTTGCTTTGTTATCAATGTATCGAAGACCTTCCTAAAACTCAGTTTGAAAATATTAGCAACAACCCCGTTGAGAAATTATTTTTCGGAAGAATAAATATTGCAGCTGCTTACAGTGAATATTATTTTTCCAAAGGTCACACGTTGCAACATTTGATTCACGAATTAAAATATAAAGGCAACACTGATATTGGTTATTATCTTGGAGAATTAATGGGACATAGTTTAATGAACAGCATTCGGTTTTCATCAATTG
>CALPIT020000202.1 GCA_943323705.2 Streptomyces griseus | reverse complement strand
GTCCTGAGTGGAGGTTAAAATCCCTTGTTTAATACGTTTAAACCACTTGCTTCTTTCTGCGTGTTTTACTACTTCTTCACCCGAAAGGCTGGCATCAAAATCTTCATCAAGTCTCATGGCAAATGTTTAATGTTTTAAAATAGTTTTTTTGTAACCCAAAAATTAAGCAATCGTAATGCTTTTGTCAAGATAAACATCTTGTATAGCGTTTAGAATTTCAACACCTTCATTAAAAGGGCGTTGGAAAGCTTTTCTACCAAGAATCAATCCCATGCCACCAGCTCTTTTGTTTACAACTGCTGTAATCACTGATTCAGCCATATCAGATGCGCCTTTACTTTCACCGCCACTGTTGATCAATCCAATTCTTCCCATATAGCAATTCGCTACTTGGTATCTAGTGAGGTCGATAGGATGGTCTGTTGTTAATTGACTATAAACTAATGGAGACGTCTTGCCATGTTTTGTAGCATTGTAGCCTCCGTTATTGGTTGGCATTTTTTGTTTGATGATATCAGCTTGAATCGTAACTCCCAAATGATTGGCTTGTCCAGTTAAATCTGCTGAAGTGTGGTAATCAACACCATCAACTTTAAATCCATTGTTACGTGTATAACACCACAAAACAGTTGCCATTCCTAATTCGTGTGCCATTTCAAATGCAGTGGCAACTTCCTGTAACTGACGTGTGCTGTTTTCACTTCCCCAATAGATAGTTGCACCTACTGAAGTGGCGCCCATGTTCCAAGCAGATTTTATTTGTCCAAACATGACTTGGTCAAACTTATTAGGATAACTCAAAAATTCATTATGATTTATTTTAACCATCATTGGGATTTTATGCGCATATTTTCTGCTGATAATTCCCAATACGCCAAAAGTTGAAGCCACTGCATTACAACCACCTTCAATAGCCAATTTTACTATACTTTCAGGATCAAAATAAATAGGGTTTGGGGCAAATGATGCACCCGCACTATGTTCAATACCTTGGTCAACTGGCAATATAGAAGTGTACCCTGTACCAGCTAGTCTACCATTGTTGAACATGCTGCTCAAGCTATTTAACGTTTGATTACTTCTGTTACTGTTTACCCAAACTTCATCCATATAAGTTGGGGAAGGTAAATGGATTTGATTTTTACTTATTGTTTTACATTCGTGATTTAACAGATAATCAGCATCTTTTCCTAATAATTCAATAATGTTTGCGGCCATAATTTTATTTTTTGCAAAAATAAGAAACTCCATTGTTTTTTCAGCATTTAGTCTGAATTCATCAATGAGGTAAACAAATCTTTAAAATATGTAGCTGATTTCAACATTCGGCTGCCATACCAGCTGAACATTTCGCCATCGACAATAATGATATTCTTGTGCGGTAATGCTTTTTTTAATTCATCAACATGTTTTTGATTGAATGGATAGGGCTCGGATGACAGTAAAACAAATTCACAATCGCTATTGGCAATGCTTTTTAATTCGATTTCCGGATAGCGTGTTAAATGGTGGAAGGTATTTTCAAATCCAGCTATGTGCATCATGCTGTCGATGAAGGTATCGCCACCAATAGTCATAAATGGAGATTTCCAAATCAAATAAATAGCTTTTCTTTTTTTATTGAAAATAGGAGCTGAGAGTTGTTCTTGAATGGATTGAGAGATTGAATTTGCCTTTTCAGATGTCTGGGTAATCTTTCCCAAATCTTCTATCATTAGTAAAGCATCATTATAATTATTTACATCAGTAAGCCATACCGGAAATTTTTCGCTCAGCAATTCGATTTGTTCTTTTACATTTTCTTCCTTGTTGGCAATAATCAAATCAGGTTGTAAGGATATTATTTTTTCTATGTTGAGGTTTTTTGTGCCACCTATGATTGTTTTTGTTTGGCAAATTTCTTTGGGATGAATACAGAATTTTGTAATGCCCAGTACTTCATGCTCCAAACCTAAATCGAACAATAATTCGGTTTGTGACGGAACCACAGAAATGATTCGCTTGGGTATAAAACGAATGTCTTCAATTTTATCAGTTATCATGTTATAAAAATAAAAAAATCCTGCAATTGCAGGATTTTTAATTCTTTCGCTTGGTTTCTCAGGATTGGATGATTATATACATCAGATCCAGTAGCGTCAGTTTAACGAATTCATAAGGACAGTTTGGTTTTGCCATCATCGCTTTTTACAGCATCGGCTTGGATATTGGTTTTGGTTTTCATTGTATCCGGTTAAGGATAGTTGACATTGGATTTTGTTTTTTCTAAGGATTTGGATTGGCTATCATCGCTTTTTACAGCATAAGCCTGGATATTGGTTTTAGTTTTTCAGGGATAAATATTTTAAAGAACTTTTTTAATTTAAAATAGAAGTTGACTGATATTGGACTACAGTTTTAGTTTGGATATTGGATCGAACTTTTTTAGTTCTTTGGATTTGGATTTGGATTGATATTTATTTATTGTCTATCAATCAACTTCTGATACAAAGATGCGACGATTATGTTTCCTATCATAGAGCAAGTTTGCCCTTTATTTGAGGTGGAGTAATTACTGCCGCTGTCGTAGATTGTCGATTGTTTTGGAACGTAGTTATACGTTAAAATGGGAAGGCTAGATAAGCTGGATAACTACATACTTGATACTTGATACTTGATACTTGATACTTGATACTAGATACTTGATACTTGATACTAGATACTTGATACTAGATACTTGATACTAGATACTTGATATTAGATACTTGATACTAGATACTTGATACTAGATACTAGATACTTGATAACTCTACTTCTTAGCAATGTCTCCTGCAAGGGACGTTGCGTTGCTGGATAAGATGGATGGTATTTTTGGATCCTGGATTCTAAATGGACTTCTCGATTAATAAACCAACCTTTTGAACCCATTGAACATTTTAAACTTTTTGAACAACATTCCCAGCTCATCAATTCAGACTACTATTTCAAAAAAAGAACAATTTTAATTCATTTTATCATTTCAACCTTTTGAACTTTTTGAACCTCTGAAACCTTTTAAACAATTACAAAAAAAACTCCCGCCGAAGCGGGAGCAAATTTTTAACCAAATGTACTCTTGCGGTTTTTCAGGATTGGCTTTACTATATAGAGTAAAAAAGTATCCTGTTCTTGAGTTTTCCTTTCCTTTCGAAAAGGGGGTTGGTTTTAAATTTTTTTCTACAGGGTTTGGATCCCGTTGGTTTTTTTTTACTTAACTGGATTAAAGTCAAGTATTGGATTGTTGGACATTTTTGGTTTTTCTGCTGCTAGTTTTGATAACAGCTTTTTGGATATTGGTTCTTTTTGGTTTTTCGTGGCTTTCCTTTTTATCGGTCTGCCGGATATTGGAAATTCTGGTTTTTTGCCATCATCGCTTTTTACAGCATAGGCTTTGGATTTTGGTTTTGGTTTTTTCTCGGATATTGAAAAGAACTTGGTTGTATTGGATTTTTGGATTTTCTTCTAGCGATTGTTTGTTTCTCAATTGCTGATACAAAGATGCAACGAATGTGATTCTCGACATAGAGCAAGATTGCTCTTTTTTAGCAGTGATGTAATTACCGAAATAGGGTATTGATTCAAGTATTACTCACATCGATAAATGCGTGTTTTAGCTTCGTATTTTTACGATTTACTCAGTTTTTTTAGTAGGCAAAAAAAAAGTGCCGCATCCTGAAATGCAGCACTGTATTGATTTTTGTTGATTTTTTTGAGTTCTTAGCTCTTTATTTAGAAAGACTTTGTATGATGTCGTATTTAGTGATGATATGGTAAATACCACTTTCGTCTTTACTTAATAAGGCGCCATTTTCTTTGTTGATATAACTGCTTAAACGCTCAACTGGTGTTTCAAAGCTGACTTCAGGGTATGGTTTTTCCAAAACTTCCATAACTGAACTCAATTTAATTTCTGAATTGTTCAACATTTTGTCAAACAACCCGCTTTCAGAAATGGCTCCGATGTTTTTGCCATCTTCAAAAACAGGTATATTTTCAATTTCATATTTTTTCATTAGTCCAATGGCATCAAGCACGGTATGTTCAGGATGTAGTGTAATCAGCTTCTGACTTTTTCTGGCACCGATAATGTCTTTGAATGTTTTAACATCCAAAAATCCACGTTCAAGCATCCATTCGTCATTGTATATTTTACCAACATAACGACTACCATGATCATGAAATATACAAACAACCACATCATCAGATTTAAGTTGGTCTTTTAATTGGAAAACACCCTGTAAACAACTACCTGCACTATATCCACAAAACATTCCTTCTTCTTTTGCAATTCTTCTCGCCATTACAGCGCCGTCTTTATCTGTAACTTTTGTAAACTCATCTATATACTGCATGTCGTAATTCTGAGGCACAAAATCTTCTCCAAAACCTTCACTAATATATGGATACACTTCATTTTGATCCAATTCTCCAGTTTCAAAATACTTTTTCAATAAAGAGCCGTAGCTATCTACAGCCCATACTTTGATGTTAGGATTTTTCTCTTTTAAATATTTGCCCGTGCCGACTATAGTTCCTCCAGTACCAGTTGCCACAATCAAGTGAGTAACTTTTCCTTCTGTTTGCTCCCAGATTTCAGGACCTGTTTGTTCGTAATGGGCCTGTCTGTTTGCAAGGTTGTCATATTGATTTACATACCAAGAGTTAGGAACTTCAGTAGATAACCTTTTTG
>CALPIT020000201.1 GCA_943323705.2 Streptomyces griseus | reverse complement strand
AGAATAGTAGAATGTTTTTTTATGGTCCTGTGGCCGAGTGGCTAGGCAGAGCTCTGCAAAAGCTTCCACAGCGGTTCGAATCCGCTCGGGACCTCCAAAATTGCCTGTTAGGTTTAATACCTTAACAGGCTTTTTTTTAAGATTAAATGTAATTATATCAGGGTGTATTCAAATTCAAAAATCAAAATTCAAAATTCAAAAAATCATTGCACTTATTTTTTAATTTTGACTTTTTAATTTTGACTTAATTAATTAAACATGAAGCACAGTAAATGGATTGGATTGGTGATTTATATAGCCTTAATAGGAGTTTGCTTCATGTCTTGGACTTACCATGCTGATTTGGGAAAGTATTTCAATGGGTTTTATTCTCAAAATGATGTCTACGGGAGACCGGGTAAATTTTTCATCATCTTCTCTTGTATTTGTATTTTATTGATTTTTATAAATAAGTTTTGGGCAAAATTTACACATCTTTTTTTTGCTGGCGTTATTATGGCTTACGCATTGAAAACATATCATCTTTTTACTTCTTCTTATAACGCATACACACCTGAAAAACAAGCGGGGATTTATTTACTGGTACTATTGTCGATATTGTCTTTTGTGATTGCGTTGGTGCCGGATGCCCCCTTTAATTCCCCCAAAGGGGGAAAATGATTGCGTTTTGCACATTAAAACAGTTCGCAAATTTGTTTTTAAAACAAAAAATTATTGCTTGAACAATTGATTACTATTTGCATATAAAAGCTCCAAGCTCCCTCTCCTTTGGAGAGGGTTGGGGAGAGGCTTAACCTTTCTTCACCTCCTTACTCCAGGCATCTTTCAACGTAACAGTTCTGTTGAATACCAATTTCTCTGCAGTTGAATCTTTATCAATACAGAAATATCCTTTTCTGATAAACTGAAAGCGGTCGTCAAAATTTGCTGATAATAATGAGGGTTCAATCACGGCATTGTTGATGATGTGTAATGAATCCGGGTTCATGTATTCTTTGAAATCGCCTTCTTCGGCAGCAGGATTTTCTGATTTGAATAGTCTGTCGTATAATCTTACTTCTGCTGTAGCTGCGTGTTGTACGCTAACCCAATGAATAGTGCCTTTAACAGAAATGCCCGATGTATCTTGTCCGCTTTTGCTCTCGGGAATATAGGTGCAATGAATAGCTGTGATATTTCCATTGTTGTCTTTATCAAAGGAATCACATTTTACGATATAAGCACTTTTTAATCTTACCATAGCGCCAGGAGCCAAACGGAACCATTTTTTTGCCGCTTCTTCCATAAAATCTTCACGCTCTATCCATAGCTCTCTGTCAAATGGAATGCTTCTGTGTCCAAGTGATTCATCAGGGCCATTTTCGCTGGTTAGCATTTCAGTTTTGCCTTCTTCATAATTCGTAATGATGAGTTTTACTGGATCTAAAACGGCCATTACTCTTTTGGCAGTCATATTTAAATCTTCACGCAAACAAAATTCGAGTAAACTTAAATCGATGAGATTTTCTCTTTTGGCAACACCAATTTTGTCGCAAAAATTTCTGATGCTTAATGGTGTATATCCTTTCCTTCTAAAACCACTAATAGTAGGCATTCTAGGATCATCCCAGCCTGAAACATGACCATCGTTTACTAGCTGCAACAACTTTCGTTTACTCATCACCGTATAAGTCATATTCAATCTTGCAAATTCATATTGATGAGAAGGGAAGATTTCCAGTTGCTCAATCAGCCAATCATACAATTCACGATGAGGGATGAACTCAAGTGTACAAATAGAGTGAGTGATGTTTTCAATACTGTCGCTTTGTCCATGAGCGAAATCGTACATAGGGTAGATGCACCATTTGTCGCCGGTACGATGGTGATGGGCATGTTTGATACGATAAATAATAGGGTCACGCATCAGCATATTGGTATGCGCCATATCTATCTTGGCACGTAATACTTTTTCGCCGTCTTTGTATTTGCCTTCCTTCATCTCATTGAATAATGTGATGTTTTCTTCAATGCTTCTGCTTCTGTAAATACTGTCTTTACCGGGTTCGGTTGGTGTTCCTTTTAAAGTGGCAATTTCTTCTGAGGTGCTGTCATCTACATAAGCCAAGCCTTTGTTGATGAGTTTTACGGCATATTCAAAAAGGGTGTCGAAATAATCTGAAGCATAAAACTCATTAGACCATTCAAAGCCAAGCCATTTGATATCATCTTTGATACTTTCTACATACTCAGTGTCTTCAGTAACCGGGTTCGTGTCGTCAAATCTGAGATTGGTACTGCCACCATATTTCTTTGCGAGTCCAAAATTCAGACAGATAGATTTTGAATGTCCGATATGCAAATAACCATTTGGTTCGGGTGGGAAACGGGTAATGATGGATTTGTATTTCCCTTCGTTCAAATCGGTTTCAATTATTTCTTCTATAAAATTCAGACTTTTCTCTTCGCTCATGTGCTTGTTTTTGGAACACAAATTTACAACATAAAGCCTTGTTTATGGCCATGCTTTGCAACTAAAATCCCTCAAATTTTAGAATCTTTTGACTAGATTAAAACCTAATTGATGATTTTGATAAGTGGGAAGGAGTAGGGTATTACTATTAGACTTTCTTTTGTTTAGAATATGTGAATAGACTTTCTCGTAAATCAGGTATGATAATCTCGTGGAGGCAATACCTATTCCAGCTCCGGCGATCACATCGCTGATCCAATGTTTATTGTTGTACATTCTTAAATATCCGGTAGTTACTGCCATAGCATAACCAACAACGCCAAGCCAGGGCTGTGTTTCGCGATATTCCATACGAAGCAGTTCTGCATTGGCAAATGCGTCTGTAGTGTGACCTGAGGGAAAAGATAAATAGTTGGAACTATCAGGACGAAGCTCTTGACTGAAATGTTTAGTAGGAATGACTACCGCATTCAGGATGATATTCGACATGACGTATATGATTGAAGTTTGCAAAGCAGTGTGTTTCCCTTTTACACCGGTAGCTTCAAGTCCGATGGCAATTACTGCAGGAGAAAATTGGAAATAATCGTCGATGTGAATTTTTTTAGTCAAATCATTGGGTGTGACTTTCGTTTGAAAGTCTTTGTTGATTTGACTGTCGAATAGTAAAGTGCCTGTTAAGATGAGGCTTCCAGGTAAAATAAAAGATTTTCCAGTTATAGGTTTGTATTTAAGATTTAATATATTTCTTGAAGTGTCAACTTGAAACTGTTGTGAATAGCCAGTTAATATTGTCAACATGGATAACAAAAGAGACAAGCTATATTTTCTTGAATTGAACATTTTTGTAAAGTAGATAATTTAAAGAATAATCATTCTGGCATTGGGTTTGGACTTTTTGTGTTTCATAGTGGTTAATTTACCTGATAAATAACCAACAGCTAGCGCCAAAGGGTAATCGCTTAGCCAATGAACTTCAGTATTTACCATGGCCCAACCAGTTAATCCAATCAAAGAATATCCTAAAGGAGCGATCCATTTTTTTTCTGGATAGTTTTCTTTAATGACGGTGATTGTTGCCATCATCGTTGCGAGATGTCCTGACGGGAAAGCATCGTAACTGCTGGTGTTGTTTTGATAAGTACTAAAAGAAGGCAGTGGACGCCATAAGCCACCGGGGGCAGTTGATACAAATGGGCTTTGTCTGCCGGAGATTCGTTTAAGGATTTGAATGCTAAGTCCCATGGTAATCAAAGTTTCACTTATGTCATAAGCAGTTTGTTCGGCTCTCCAATCGTGATTTGTTTTTCCATAAATCCATAAACCTCCTGCAAGTATCAAACTGGTTCCACCTTCCCCCAATTGATATAAAGCAGAGTTTAAATTCAATGGAATTTTGATGATACTGGTTTTGCCAATTTTTACAATGTCTTTATATTTATTTTCCGGGTTAAGGCCAATATCTGAACTTACTTTTTTAACCCAATTGGTAAAATATTGATCCTGGGTTACAAGTAATGCTGTTCCTTGAGCCATAGCTACAGCTGCAATCCAATTGTCGCCAATAAAAGGAGTTTTAGCAATACCCAGCATATTCGAAGGGAAATGGCCTAATGTCTTTAATAGCTTTGGTTTACTGAAATACAGCGTATCTTTTTGATGAGGAATAAATCCAGAAGAATTAGTTATAGACTGTGAAAATAATTGGGATTGCAAAAGCCAAAAAATAACAAATAAAACAATGCCTTTTCTCATAAAACAGATTTTTGCCACAAAGGCACCAAGGCTTAAAGTTCAAAAATTAATAAGTAAGAATTAATGAACTTAAAAGGAGATTATGGTGTTTTATATCATCTTTTGTAACAAAATCCGAAACGTCTAATTGTCAAAAAACTTAATCGTCTAAATTACTCAAATCATCAAATTGCCTAAGCCGTTCCCATCTTTTTCAAATGCAATGTATGAGAAATTACAGCGTCTCTCATTCTTTTATATTCGATGTATTTGATGTCAAATTCTTCGCAGGTATTTTTGATGATTTTACTGATTTCAGGGTAGTGAACGTGTGAAATTTTAGGGAAAAGATGGTGTTCAATCTGGAAATTCAATCCGCCAACCAACCATGAAATCAATTTGCTTTTTGTTGCGAAATTAGCCGTGGTTTGTACCTGATGGATGGCCCATTCGTTTTCAATATCATTATTTTCAACAGGTACAGGGAAAGCCGTTTCTTCTACAGTATGTGCCAATTGAAATACAATACTCAGT
>CALPIT020000200.1 GCA_943323705.2 Streptomyces griseus | reverse complement strand
ATGCTCAATACCGGCTACCATCAACAGGGTATTATGTTTGAGGCTATTCAAAAAGTGATTGAATATGGTTTTAAAGAAATGAATCTCCATAGTATCGAAGCCAATATCAATCCAGAAAATATGGCTTCCAGAAAATTATTGGAAAAAGCAGATTTTGTTAGAGAGGCTTATTTTAAAGAGAATTATTTTTTCAACGGAAGGTTTATTGATTCGGAGATTTATTCGTTGTTGAATAGGCAAGGTGCTTGATAAGATAGATAGGCTAGATACTAGATTCTGGATAAGCATTTCCGATTTAGAGATCACTTTATTATTTAAATTAAAAATCAAAATTCTTTTTCCCCTAATTCACTTGCTGGCAGTTTTGTTTTACTATTTATCTTATTAAGATTATAGCTAAAATTCAGTAAAAAAACATCTGTCTCATATATGTAATTTGTAGTAGTATAGAAATCTTTTCCCCAGGTTGTAATACGCTGTTGGTTTGAATTCATAAAACCAAGATTCATATTTTGCCATTGGAGACCTAAGGAATAGCGACCATTATTAAATGTTTTTTTTACTGAAGTATTGGGAGATAAAAATCTGGAGTCTTTTCCTTGAGCCGTAGGTTTAGAAGATAAATAATTAACATTGGCTTGTAACATCCATTTTTTCCCTAAATCAAAACTTGCATTCATGTTGATTGAATACACCCAACCAGAATTATTTATTGATGATGTAATACCTAATACATCCAGGGCGCCACTAATTTTATAATTATAAATATTGGCACCAAGATAAATAGTAAACCATTTAAATGCTTTAAAATTATTCCCGATTTCCAATCCAAATAATCTTGCTTTTTCCGCATTGGTAAACACCCTGTTTAAAATAGTATCAGTATATACACTATTAACTCTTTGTATTGGATTCTTTATGTTTTGAAAATATAGTGTTGAAAAAAAACTCCCTTTTTTAAATTTATGATTAACACCCAATTCAATCAAGTCGATAAATTGGGGCAACAAATCCGGATCTCCCTGTTCTAGTGTTTCTGAATGTTCCCTTTCTGGTATTGGGTTTAATTCGAAATTATTATTTCGTTGTATTCTTTTGCTATATCCAGTTTTGACATTCCATGAATCGTTCACCGTGTACAATAAATTCAGTGATGGAAACAAATTGCTCAAAATTAACTTGTGCGAATTGCTGTCTGATGATAAAACAATTTCTCTTGAAGCATACTCATATCTTAATCCTGCTGTGTATTGCACCTTTTTCTTTTTTCCTGAAATCTGCAAGTAAGCTGCATTTATTTGATTGGTTGATTTTGCCGTGCCGCTAAATTTAGCACTGTCTGTTTGGTTGTTAACCGGAGTTACTGAGTAACCAAAATTACCATCTTGTTTGTCATTCCTAAATTGATAACCGGTTTCTAATTTTCCTTTTCCTATTGATGCGCTGTAATCCAATTTTATTCTGTATCCACCGATAGGATTGGTGTATGGATTTGTAACCAGCTGCAATACTCTATTTTTTGATGGATAATCTAGATTTTTATTTATTGTATTTCCAAATAGATTCGCATATTCGTAAATAGCAGAAGTAGTTAATCTAGAATTGTTTTTAAACACGTGAGTATAATCAGCACTCCCCAAAATAAAACTACCTTGTTTGTTTTGCAGGTTTGAATTAAAGTAAGTGAAATTTTTTATTAAAGTATCTGTTGATAAATCAGTAGTAGAATTGTTATAAAGAATATCTGCTCTTCTTTGTTGGTATTTTTTTCCGTTATAGAATCCAACATTAAAACTATTGTGTTTATCCGCGGTAAATGAAATAGCTGTTCGAACTCCATAATTATATCTGTCAAAACTTCTTTCACCACTTGATGGAAAACGGGTAATTGTATTGTCGGTAAAGTCTTTTGTATAAACATCACCTTCTCTTTTTCCGTTGGCATCATTTCGGGTATAATTACCGCTTACAGAAATATCCCATTTGTTTTTTTTGAAAGTGATGGTTGCATCTCCACCAAATCGAACTGGCTTTTCTAAATTATTATAATCGGTTGTACTTGGTAACCCAATTTGTGTATTTGCCTGAATACCCCATCCATCGGTTGTTCCTTTTTTGGTGATGATGTTGATGATTCCGCCTTTGCCATCTGCATCATATTTTGCGGAAGGAGCGGTAATCAATTCAATGTTTTCTATTGTATTCGCAGGCAACTGACTTAATATGGTTTGAGCATCAGTTATAACGGGCTTTCCGTTAATCAGAACCAAGAATCCGCTAGAACCTCTAACATTTATTTCTCCCGAACTGTTAACTGATACAGAAGGTAGGTTTTTTAAGACATCAATTGCGTTTCCGCCTTTAGCAGATTCAAACTGACTGGCAGAATAAGATTGTTTATCAATTTTGTTTGAAATGTTGTTTTTCTTTCCAACTATGGTTATTTCTTCTAACACTTTAGTTGAAAGGTTTAATTGAATTGTGCCTAAATCAATAACAGATTTTTTATTTGAAACTAAAAAATCAATATTTAAAGTTTCACAACCAATCGAAACGACTTTGAGTAGATAGTTTCCTGTGTTTGACAACGGGATTGAAAATGTCCCATTGATATTTGTAACTGTGCCGCTTACAATAGAAGCATCTGTTTTATTTATTATAGAAATGCTTGCAAATTCTATTGGCACGTTATTTCGTTTCTCAATTACTATCCCTTTAACAGTGAAATTTTGTGCTGATAATTTATTACAGGCGGCCAGTAATAAAAAAAGAATGGGTATCACCCGTTTTTTAATTTTCATAAACTCTCCGTATATAATTTAAAATTTTCGATTATCATTTGCCAGCCAGCTTGTTGTAATTCTATGGAATTTTCTTGCTCTGGATCAAATGTTTCAGTTACTAAAGTTCCATTAGATAGCACTTCAAATTGTACCGACATTTTTCTATTATCACCCAAAATGACTTCAATAGATTTTTCAATTTCAATTTTTTGATATGTGCCCCAAAAATCAAAACTCATGGTATTGTCTTTGGCCGCCATGGTGTAATGAAATTCTCCACCTTCGGTTAAATTGTTTTTCGCAGATGGACAATGCCAATCTGTACTGGCGAAATTCCAATTTGTAATGTGTTGTTCTTGGGTCCAACATTCCCATACTTTATGGATTGGGGCGTTGATGGTGGATGAGATGGTGATGGGAGGCATATGAAAATTTGTAAGCGAAATTAATTGAAAATAGTTGGTGGATGGAATGGTGGAAGTTGGGATTTAATTGAGGGTGGGGTTTTCAACGGGTTGGGGAGGGGAGATGCTTGTGTTTGTGTGTTGTATTTTTTTAAAAGTGATATTGCAATATTGCAATATTACGTCTTCCCAACTCGAACAGCCAAACATTTTCACTAATGTTTCTTCACTCCTACCGAACTTTATTCATCCTCAATAAAGTTTCTTCAAATAAAATTATTCTTCATTTATTTTTACCATTTAAAAATGCGATTTGCCATTAAATTAATATGGTAAACACCATCATCTAAAGAGAAAAAAGCGATTTATTAAAACCTCAACTTCACCGAAAATCACACATCACCCACCACCGGATAATAAATCTCCCCCCAATCCTCATTTCTATTTTCAATCATAATGTCGATAATAATAGGAATGAAAAGTTTGAGAATGTTGACAGCATCTTTTACTTGCGCTCGATTTACTTTGCTTTTGTATGTTGCGCCACCGTGCATGATTTGATTGCGAAGCATGTATAATCTGTCGAGCACAACTTCAATAAGTTTTGCCACCTCAAATTTTGAGAGATATTTTTGGGCATCCTCGTTTGATTTTTCAAACTGTTTTTTCCAGTTTACATTTTCACCACGCTGAGCTTCCCAAAAAGGTTTATATATAAACTGGTTATCGATAATTAATCTTACAGGTCCGGAGAATTTATGCCAAAGTAAATTGTAAAATCTTTTTTCATGATCATGACTCACTAATTTAGAAATGAAATCATTGAATTGTTTTCTTTCTGTCAATTCATTTTCTGATTTTTCATCTATCGCATAACAGGCATTATAGGAAATCCATAAAGACAAGAACTGTAAATCATAGTTGCCAGTATTTTCTTCTGCACATTTTAGCCAGCTGATGGCACGATGCAATCTCACGACAAGTGTTTCAGGGGTCTCTTTATGTTGTTTGAGTTTGAGTTTTAAATCAGCAGCAGACATGGATAAATAATTTATTAATTACACCCAAGATAAATTTCTTTATTGAAGAAATGAAAACGAGGTTTTTATAGTTTTAATTTCTCAAAAAAATAATGCTCATTTACTTCGTTCACTTCGCCTGGTTTTATATCTCCCAGTTCAATATCTTCGATAGAAATTCTTATTAATCTTAAGCATTTATGCTTAACCGCCGCTACCATTTTTCTTACCTGATGAAACTTGCCTTCAGTTAATGTAATCGTTATCCAAGAGTTGGTAACGTTTTCGTGTAGGGGCTTTGTTGAGAGGTCTTGAATATAAGAAGGCTTGTTTACCAATTTAACTTCGCAAGGTGTTGTGATAAACTTTTTGCCTTCGGGTGCGCTAATAGCAATACCATTGGAAAGCTTCTGAATTGCCTCTGGTTGTATTTGATTAATTACTTGAACAAGATAAGTTCTGGTATGAGGTTGCTCTCCATGAAATAATAATCTAGTGACTTTGGAATTTGTAGTCAATAACAATAAGCCTTCT
>CALPIT020000199.1 GCA_943323705.2 Streptomyces griseus | reverse complement strand
TATCTCCCCATACTTTCAGGCATTCATTCGCTACTCATTTAGTGGAAGGCGGGGCAGATTTAAGAGCCGTTCAAGAAATGCTTGGACATGAAAGCATTACAACTACAGAAATTTACACGCACTTAGATAGAGATTATTTGAGGAAGACATTGCAACAGTATCATCCGGCGTTTACAAAAGCTGTTTATTGTTTGTTGTTTGTTGTTTATTGTTACGTCTAAAACAAATCACAAACAATAAACAACAAACAATTTTATTTCACAGCTCTCATTTTTGTAAAGTAATTACTTTTAAGGCTATTCCACTTCAACTGCAACACGCCCAGAATACCTTCTTTAATGATTCCTTTGTGCATTTTGCTGTTGCCTAATTTACGGTCGATGAAAGTGATGGGGACTTCTGCGATTTTGAAACCGAGCTTCCAAGCGGTAAATTTCATTTCTATCTGGAACGCGTATCCGATGAATTGAATGTTATTGAGGTTAATGGCTTCAAGAACTTCTCTTCTGTAACAAACAAAACCTGCTGTAGGGTCCATCACCGGCATGAAAGTAATCATGCGTGTATAAAGCGATGCTCCTTTTGATAAAGCAATTCTGTCTGTTGGCCAGTTTTCTAATGCGCCGCCTTTTACATATCTAGAGCCAACAGCGACGCCTGCACCATTTGCACAAGCTTCATATAATCGAATTAAATCTTTTGGATTATGTGAGAAATCGGCATCCATTTCAAATATAAACTGGTAGCCATTGGCCAAACACCACTTGAACCCATGAATATAAGCGGTACCTAAGCCTAATTTTCCTTTTCTTTCTTCGAGAAATAGTTGGCCAGGATATTGATGAAATAATGATCTTACAATATTGGCCGTGCCGTCAGGTGAACCATCATCAATGATTAGAATGTGGAAATTGGCATTGAGCCCGATCACGGCAGCAATTATCGCTTCAATGTTTTCCTTTTCGTTATAAGTAGGTATGATAACTATCTTCTCCAAAACCGGGTGTAATTATATAGTTGCTAAATTATAAATTAATATGTAAAAGCCTAACTGTTTTTCAAAAACGAGCGATTAAGGATTTCAGTTAGTTTCTGCTTCGTATGCAAAGGGAAATCTCCTTTCATCATCCAGTCGTAGTATTGTGGCTCGCTTTTCAATACTTCTCTTACAGATTTTCCTTTGAATTTGCCAAAATTAAAAACCTCAACGCCTTTGTCATCAAACAAGAATCTACGAGCATAGTCAACGATTTTTTCTTCGCCAATGGTTGATAAAATAGAATCTACTGAATTGCCCAGTTTTTCATATCTCGTTATTTGGGAAAGCAAAACGTCAATAGTAGCATTTACATCAGCTTCTGCGCTATGTGCATTTTCCAATTCTTTCTGACAATAAAATTTATAAGCAGCAGAAAGGGTGCGGGGTTCCATGGTGTAAAAAATATGCTGCACATCTACCATTCTTCTGGTGCTCAAATCAACGTCCATGCCTGCACGAAGAAATTCTTCCATCAACATTGGAATATCAAAACGATTGCTATTATATCCACCCAAATCGCAATTGTCTAAAAACTGTTTGATTTCATTACCAGCTTGTTTGAAAGTAGGAGCGTCTTTTACCATGTCATCTGTGATACCGTGTATGTCGCTGGATTGCTTTGGGATCATCATCTCAGGATTGATGAGCTTCCTTTTAACCACACGAGTTTGGTCGGGCATGATTTTAACTATGGCAATTTCTACGATTCTGTCTGAAGATAAGTTTACTCCTGTAGTTTCCAGGTCAATAAAGGCAATTGGACGAATTAAATCAAGCATGTTGGATTTGGTATTGAGATGATGAAGTTTTTTAAAATATGATGCAATTTAGTCATTTGGAGTGTTTCGGGATAGGTTTTTTTTAGCCACGAATGCACGAATTTGTTTCACGCAAAGTTCGCAAGGAGGCTAAGACGCTAGGATTGAAGTCTATTTTTAATTAAGGGTTTGGAATTAGTATTTAATTTGTCTCTCAAATTCTCCCCAATTATCAAATCATCAAATTATCAAATTTCCAAATTGTCGAATTATAATAAATCCTCCAAATCTTCGTTTTTACTCAGAATGACTATATTTGTCATCGTAATCTAATCAAATATTATGAAAAAGCTAGTTTTGTCCCTATTATTACTGTCATTGATTACTGCTGCACTTAGCTCATGCGGAACCAGCAGAAGATATGGTTGCCCTTCACAGGCGATGTTATACAGATAATAATTTAAAACATACAAATGAATTGGTTGCCATTAACCAGCATCGAACAGCTGGAAAGTATTGCTATTCTCTCTTCTCAAAAACCACAGTTGATTTTCAAGCACAGTACACGATGCTCTATAAGCATGGTTGTAAAATCGCGACTTGAAAAATCCGCCCCTCCCGAACATATAGATTTCTATTATCTCGATTTGCTCAACTATCGCGAGATCTCCAATCAAATTGCATCGAAATTTAGCGTACATCACGAATCACCACAGGTGTTATTAATCGTAAATGGCGACTGTATTTATGATGAATCACAGATGGGAATTACGATGGATGAGATTGTGGAGAGTGCTGGATAGGCTAGATAGGCTGGATACTAGATACTCGATCCTTGATACTAAAGATTGGCGCCGGTCTTATTGACTGATGTCTCTCAGAGCTTTCAATCTCCGACTGAAGTTTAAAATTTTGTTTAAACACGGTTTCACGAAATTTTAATTTTAATGTAGCTGAAATTTACGTTATTTTCATTCTAGCCCACCGTTTTAACGGTGGGTGGAAAACGATTATTTTTTAACCACGAATTCACGAATTTTTATTTTCCCACAAATTTGTTTCCTATCCTCTAATTCAATTATGAATATTTTTTAATATTTTCGTTTTAGTTATTAATTATATTTCTAAATCAAAATATTAACATGAAGCTTATTACAAAGCAGTTACTCTTTTTGCTTCTCCTCCAAATTTTAATTTGTAATTATTTATCAGCTCAAGAAAATATTTTTCATTTACCCTCAAGCATCAAACAACCGACATGGTATACATCAATAGATTGGAGTCGACCAAATGTATTTTACATTGATTCGTTAATTAATGATTTTAAAAAGAATGAAAATAAATCAAAAATTGAACCAGATGAATTTGAGGAAGATCCATACATGACAGCCTACGTGCGTTGGAAAATAAAAATGTTCCCTTTTATAAAAAACGACGGCAGTGTTGCAGTTGACAATAATTATTATAATCATCTTTTTCAAAATCAATCCCAAAACAGAATAACTAACGCAGGTGCATGGACGCTGGTTGGACCTTCTCAAACTTTCCGTTCCGGTGCTTCTGATAAAACCAATACACAATGCAACATTACTGCATTGGCTGTAACGCCTGCAAATCCTAATATGGTATTGGCAGGTGCCGAAACCGGGGTGATCTTTAAATCTATCAATAAAGGTCAAACCTGGGTAAGTGTAAATAATGATGTGGCTTCAGTAAATACAATTACTGCAATCGCCGCAGATCCGCTTAATGCCAATAAATTTTATTATTACAATGAAGCAGGATTGTTTCTAACAACAAATGGCGGCACTTCTTTTACAAGACTTAATAATTACGCTTCAGGAGAAATCAACAGAATGGTCATCAATCCCAATACAGGAAGACTGCTGGTAGCTTCCGTAAATGGCGTGTATTATTCTGATAATTCGGGTACTTCATGGACTTTGGCTTCTGGTACTATTTCCAATAATAATTTATGGGACATCGTACAAAAGCCCGGTCAACCCAATACAGTTTATGCTGTTGGGGGACGTAGTATTGATTCTGCTTTGGTTATTTATAAGTCAATTAATGATGGTAACAGTTTTATTTCAATAACTGTTTACGATACAACGAACCTTGTAAGTTGTAAAGGTGGTGCAAGATTGGCAGTGACACCATCAAATCCTGATGTTTTATATTGTGTTTCTATCAAAAAAACTGGAGGTACAATTGTGATCAAAAGTAATAATGGAGCCATTGATTTTACTGTTAAAGCTCAAACATTGTCACAAGGTAACTCAAATGGTTACACTATTGGTGATGGACAAGGTTATTATGATCTTGAAATCGCAGTGTCTCCTCTTGATGAGAATAAGATTATTGTAGGTACACAGAGAATCATTAAATCTAATGATGGTGGAGTGACTTATGTGCCCATTGGATTTAGTTATAAAATACATGTAGACATTCAAATGATACAATCTATTGGTAATGACACTTATCTGTCTGATGATGGCGGTGTAGTTCATTCAACAGATTTCTTTACCAATGATGCTACTGTGGTTGATAATGGGCTTTCAGCTTCTTTGTTCTGGGGATTCGGACAAGGGTGGAGAAATGATATTATGGTAGGTGGCCGCTATCACAATGGAGATGCGATTTTGAATGAAAATTACGGGTCCGGCAAATCTATATATTTAGGGGGCGGTGAAGCTGCTACTGGACATGTATTCAAAGGCGAAGAAAATACAATCGGTTTTAGAGATTTAGGAGTTTATGAGGTGCCTGCTCAAATATCAGATCCACTACATTATGCTGAATTGCAAAACTCAAAATGGCCACAGGATGATTATTATGGTTTGTTTGTAAGTAGGTTGGTACAAGATCCTAGATATAGTTTTATTTATTATTTAGGGGATGGAAATAATTTTTGGAAATCCACAAACAGTGGTGCCAGTTATATTTCAT
>CALPIT020000198.1 GCA_943323705.2 Streptomyces griseus | reverse complement strand
TTGTGTTATAGAGTTTAATGGAGTGGTCTGGTCAGTAAATAACACCCGAGTCTCAGCACATGTTATTCTTGGTGTTGCTGTAAATGCTGCTGAAGGCCTAACTCCAGCTCTGATTCCATTTATATACCTAATAGTATCTGTACAGCCTACTGATGTGGTCACTATCAATGTAATGGTATAAGCTCCTGAATCAAAAACATGTGTAGGGCTTTGGAGTGTTGAAGTAGTACCGTCACCAAAATCCCACTGGTAATTTACTATAGAATCTCCACCATAAACAGTGTGCTCAAATGTCCACTCAAATGGTGCACATCCACTTTTTGGAAGTTGGTTTACAGAGACAACAGGCAAAAGAATCACCACGTAGTCACTGAATGTTTTTGTAGATGTACAGCCGTTTGTCGCTGTTATGGTTAATGTAACCGTATAAGTGCCTTGTCTCGTATAAGTGTGACTAGGATTTTGTAAAGTAGAAATTGGTGAATTGTCGCCAAAATTCCAGGAATAACTCGCTGCGTTGGTACTTGAATCTGAAAAATTTACAGTAAATGGTGCCATACAAGAAGATCTTGGAGATGTCGTTCCAAAATTAGCTACAGGCTGTTCCAAAACTGTAATAGTTCTTACCATAGAATCCATACATACACCATAGTTGTTGATCATTTTTATCTCATAAGTTCCTGGAGTTGTATATGTTTTTGCCGGAGTAAAACTTGTTGATGATGTTCCATCGCCAAATGACCAGATGGTATTTACTGGAGCCGGTGTTGTGCTATTCGTAATACTTACTACTGTATTCGCACAAACTGTTGTAGGTGCTGTAAACATCGTAAGGTTATTGGCAATATTAATTGAATTTGGAATCGTAATCGTATCTGAACAACCACTTTGATTGTATACGATTAATTGTGGAGAAAAAACACCCGTTGTCATATAGGTGTGACTAGGACTTAAGTCTGTTGAACTTTGACCGTCTCCAAAATTCCATAAGTAAGTTAGTGTGCCCGTTCCCGTTGACTCATTAGTGAAACTAACAGTTAATGGTGCACCACAATTGGCAGTTGATCCTATTGTAAAAGCAGCATTTGGTTTGGTTGTAATATTAATTAATGAATCTATGGTTAATGCAGCACGGCAGCCAAAAGAATTGGTTACCATTAAAGAGATATTATAACTGCCTGTATTGTTATAAATATGAGAAGGTGTTGATAATGTGCTTGATCCTCCATCCCCAAAGCCCCACTGTAAACTAGCAATAGTACCGCTACCCGCAGTACTTAAATTGGTAAACACCGCATTAAGCGGAGGACATCCAGCATTTGGTGTTGCCGAAAAGTTTATGATTGGTTTTGCATAAACGTTTATGAATTGTGTCCTCACTATAGTGTTGGTGCCACTAGCATTCGTAACCGTTAAAGTAACTGTATACTGCCCAGGATTGAAAAAGCTCCAGCTTGGATTTTGTCCGGTAACAGCTGTTTGCTGTCTTGGGTCACCAAAATTCCAGCTCCATGCTGTTGGGTTTCCGGTAGATAAATCAGTAAAGTTTACGACTAATGGTCCGCATCCTGCAGTAGTATTTGCAGTGAAATTTGCTGTTGGTTGTGCGTAGCTGTTTATGCTAATAATAATACATAGTACAGACACGAAACCGGCTTTCGCCAATTTAGTTAGTGACATAGGGTTGGACTTTTGTTTTTATGAATAAGTCGGGGATAAGCCGAACTACTATATAAACATAAAATCAAATAAAAAATTGTGTAAACAGCAAAATAATTTATAAACGCTCCATAAATAGAGAGGTTGAATCTGTGCTACCCCATGGTGCAAGCTTCATAATCGGCAGTGCTTTTTCAGTAAAACGCCAGTCTCTATTAATAAAAATTAATGCAGCAGGTGTTGTGGGTTGGGTAATAGAAATAACTAATTTACCATAGTCAGAATTGCTGCTCCAGGTTCCAGTATAGGTAAGGCCGTTTATTTTTGCAGTCATTGGGCCATCATAGTAAGTGTTCTTAAATAACATAAAAGTATCACCTATATATTGAGAAGAGATGTCGTTACCACGATCTTTGGCATAATTAACCTTAAAAGGTTTATTTAAAATATTTTGTTCGAAATATTGCTCAAATACAGTTGCAACATAAACTTCCTGTGTTTTTTTACAAGAACTGAAGCTAATTGTTACGATCGCAGCAATAGCTATAATTGATTTTAATGTTGTTAAAGTAGAAGGCATCTTTTAATTATAATTTTTTATAAATATCGTAAAATTTTTCTTTTGCATAATCAATAAAATATCCGGGGTTCAAAATTTCCCCGGTAGCATTTTTACATAAACCAGATGCATCAAAATAACGTCCGTATGGAAATATGTTTTTTTGAAGCCAATTAAAAACTGGCAAAGTACTTCCATTTATTATAGTTGTTTCTATTTCTGGAAACGATTTTTTTATGGTCGACCATAGCTGAGCTGCATATAAACTTCCTATACTGTATGTTGCAAAATAACCAAAACTGCCATGGCTCCAATGTACATCCTGTAAACAACCCCTGTTATCGTCAGGCACAATGATGCCAAGTTTTTGTTTGTACATTTCATTCCAAACTGAAGGAATATCTTTTGCTAAAAGATTTCCTTCAATCAGCATTTTTTCAATTTCATACCTAATCATCACATGAAAATGATAAGTTAACTCATCGGCTTCAGTTCTGATTAACGAAGGAAATACTTTATTAGTGCCACAATAAAATTGATTTATTGAAATGTCTCCCAGCTGTTCCGGAAAATACTCCTGCAATTTCGGATAATGATATTGCCAAAATGCTTTACTTCTCCCTATACAATTTTCCCACAACCTGCTCTGACTTTCATGAATACTCAAACTGCAATATTCTCCTAACGGTAATCCGTATTGATCATCGGGCAAACCTTGCTCATAAAGAGCATGTCCACCTTCATGTATGCAACTCCAAACCATGTTGGCTAAATCATTTTCATCAATTCTAGTTGTCACTCTAACATCTTTACTGCTGAAGTTGGTGGTAAAAGGATGTTCGCTGATATCCTGTCTGCCGGCTTCAAAATCAAAATGCATGGCTTTTAATAAATGTAAACCCAAATCCCATTGCTTTGTTTTTTCAAAATGGCTATGAAGAAAGCTATTGTCTGGTTGAGGAGATTGATTGATTTTATTGAGAATTTCTGTTATTGCCGGACTGAGTTCAGCAAATAAACGGTCTGTTTCTTTTACAGTAAGGCCTCTGTCGTATTCATTCATCAGGGCGTCATAAGGGTGAGCTTCATAACCAAGGAAATCGGCCTCTTGTTTTTTTATATCAATGACATCCTGTAATGGGTTTTCGAAAATTTTAAAATCATTTTCCCTTCGTGCGGCTATCCAAGCATGAAAGCTTTTGTTGATTACTTCTGAACTTTTTCTTACAAATGAAGAAGGTAATTTTTTGCTTTTATTAAAATCATAAGCACTCAATTCTATGTTTCTACGTTGCTGATCTGTTAGATCTTCTTTTGATCTGAGCTCAGAGATTAGCTTTTCTGTTGAAGCATCTGTAAACAATTGATGCGCGATTTCTGTTAAGGTAGCCATTTGTCTTCCTCTAGCATCATTCCCTTTCACAGGTAGATAGGTTTCTTGGTCCCATTGCAATACAGCCGCTGCGTATTTTACATCTGCAATTTGTTGCAATTTGATTTTGTAGCTTTCGTATAATTGTTGAGTGGTAGACATATCTTATTTTTGTTTGCCCTGCAATTTAATTGAGGCCTTACGACTAAAAAAATATCATATTCATTATGACCATTTCATTCATTACTTCTTTACTTGAAAAAAAAGCACCACTCGCTTTACAAGAAGATTACGACAATGCCGGATTGATTACCGGAAATAAAAACTGGGAGTGTAAAGGTGCGTTGGTTTGTTTGGATGTTACAGAAGAAATTTTAGAAGAAGCCATCCAGCAAAATTGCAATCTGATTATCGCTCATCATCCTATTGTTTTCAAAGGACTCAAGAAATTTAGTGGGAATAGTTATGTAGAAAGGGCGGTGATTAAAGCGATAAAAAATGACATGGCTATTTATGCATGTCACACCAATTTGGATAATATTCTTACCGGCGTAAACGGCAAAATCGCAGATCAAGTTGGCTTGGTCAATCAGTCGATTCTTCAGCCGAAAAATGGGTTACTAGAAAAATTACAACTATTTTCCCCTGCAACTCATTCGGAAATTGTAGAAAAAGCATTGTTCGAAGCAGGCGCCGGACAAATAGGAAATTACAGTGAATGCAGTTTTGTTTCAGAGGGAATCGGTAGTTTCAAACCAGGAGATGGAGCTAATCCATTTATAGGAGAAATGGGCATCAGGCACAAAGAAAATGAGCTGAAAATTGAAGTTATTTATCCAAAATGGCTTCGAAATCAAGTCCTTTCAGCCATGAAATTAGCCCATCCTTATGAGGAAGTGGCATATGAAATCAGCTCGTTATCAAATGTTTATCAAGAAGTTGGCGCAGGAATCATAGGGGAATTGCAAAACGAAATGGATGCCGCCTCTTTTTTAAAAATGCTCAGCAATGCGTTTGGTCAAAAATGTATAAAACATACAAGTTTCACCGGAAAGGCAGTAAAGAAAGTTGCCATTTGTGGTGGTGCCGGAAGCTTTTTGACCCAGGCGGCAATAACAGCAGGCGCTGATATTTATGTCACTTCTGATGTGAAATACC
>CALPIT020000197.1 GCA_943323705.2 Streptomyces griseus | reverse complement strand
TTTAGCTATCCCGATTATTACATAAATTGCACCACCCAATTGAGATATAAAAGGGAACCACCAAAATGAAAATAAAATCATTATTGGCAAAGCCTTTTGCCAATTACGTTTATCGACAAACCAAGAAGAATATGGTTCATGCGGTTAAAGACCAGCAATCCATATTTGAAGGGCTTATTAAGCAGGCTGCCAAAACTGAATTTGGACAAGAGCATGGCTTCGGTGAAATAAAGTCTCATCAGGATTATATAAAGAAAGTTCCCATTCGTGATTATGAGCAATTCAAGCCATGGATCGAAAAGATAAAATCCGGGAAGCAAAATGTGCTATGGAAAGGTCAGCCCATCTATTTTGCAAAAACCAGCGGGACTACTAGTGGGGTTAAATATATTCCCATTACCAAAGATTCTATTCCTAATCATATCAATACCGCCCGAAATGCTTTGTTGTGTTACATGGCAGAAACAGGGAATTCGGGATTTGCGAGTGGTAAACTGATTTTTCTCAGTGGTTCGCCTGAGCTTGAAAGAGTAGGTGGTGTTCCAACGGGGAGATTAAGTGGAATTGTAAATCACCATATTCCTCAGTATTTGAGATCGAATCAAATGCCTTCTTATGAGACGAATTGCATTGAGGACTGGGAAGCCAAACTAGATAAAATTGTTTCAGAAACCATCAATCAAAACATGACATTAATAAGTGGTATTCCACCATGGATGCAAATGTATTTTGATAGGTTGATTGAAAAATCAGGCAAGAAGATAGGGGAGTTGTTTCCTGAATTTTCGGTGATGGTACAAGGCGGAGTAAATTACGAACCTTATAAAGCCAAGCTGATGGAGAGCATCGGAAGACATGTTGATACCATCGAATTGTTTCCTGCCAGTGAGGGTTTTTTTGCTTTTCAAGATTCGCAACAGCATCACGGTATGTTGCTAAATACCAATAGTGGTATCTTCTTTGAATTTGTTCCGGTAGAAGAAATCGGCAATGAAAATCCAACCAGACTTACATTAAAAGAAATTAAAGTTAATGTCAATTATGCATTGATAATCAGTAGTAATGCTGGGTTATGGGCGTACAGCATTGGCGACACCATTAAGTTTGTTTCTGTTGATCCATACCGAATAATTGTGAGTGGAAGAATTAAGCATTTTATCTCTGCCTTTGGCGAGCATGTGATTGGAGAAGAGGTGGAAGCTGCGATTTTAGCGGCGGCCAATGAGATGAAAATAAGGCTCACGGAATTTACGGTTGCCCCATTTGTGAGTTCGGATAAAGGGAAAAGTTACCACGAATGGTTTATTGAATTTGAAGAGCAGCCTCAGGATGTAAATGCTTTTGCACTTTTGATAGACAATAACCTCCGAAAGAAAAATGTGTATTATGATGATTTGATTTCCGGTAATATTTTACAGCCTTTAAAAATCACCTCGATTCGTAAAAGCGGCTTTGTGGATTATATGAAAAGCATTGGTAAATTGGGTGGACAGAATAAAGTTCCGAGATTGTCGAATGACAGGAAGATTGGGGATGTCCTATCAAATTGGGAGGTGCATTAAAGCATTTATTTTTTTGCCACGAAGACGCTAAGGCACAAAGGGGAACGAAGTTTCTAAGTCCTTCTTTAACTTGTCGCATTTTCAAATTGTGTAATAATCAAATTTTCAAATTTTCTATTTCCTTTAAATAATTTTTATCGTCCAAACCCATATATTAGTTTAAATTGCACCACTTTTATATCAGTTAAAAAATTGTATTTATGGCTTCAGAAGCGCCTAAAAAGAAGGTGGCGATATTTGGTTCTACAGGTTCTATTGGCACCCAAGCACTTGAAGTAATCAGGGAGAATAAGGAAATTTTCGAAGTGGAGGTGCTAACGGCTCATACCAACGATGAAATGCTTATCGCTCAGTCGATTGAGTTTTCGCCTAATGCGGTGGTGATTGGCGATGTTTCCAAATACGAAAAAGTAAAATCAGCACTTAGTAGTACCAATGTGAAGGTTTTTGCTGGGGAGAAGGCTTTAGAAGAAGTGGCTGATTTTGATTCTTATGACATTATGATTGCGGCAATAGTTGGGTTTGCCGGTTTGAAGCCAACTTTAAAAGCCGTTGAAAAAGGTAAGGTGATTGCTTTGGCAAATAAAGAAACTTTGGTTGTAGCAGGCGATATCGTGATGCAAAAAGCACTTGAAAACCGAGCTCCAATCATTCCGGTTGATAGTGAACATTCTGCTATATTTCAATGTTTGGTTGGCGAGTCGCGCAATCCCATTGAAAAAATTATCCTTACCGCAAGTGGCGGTCCCTTCCTCGGAAAGAAACCTAACTTCCTCGTAAATGTAAAAAGAGATCATGCTTTGCAACATCCTAATTGGAGCATGGGTGCAAAGATTTCTATTGATTCAGCTACGTTGATGAACAAAGGTTTGGAGATGATTGAAGCCAAATGGCTATTCAACTTAAATCCCAATCAAATTGAAGTAGTCATTCATCCTCAGAGTGTTATACATAGTATGGTGCAGTTTGAAGATGGGAGTATCAAAGCTCAAATGGGACTTCCTGATATGAAATTGCCTATTCAATACGCGCTTGGTTTTCCTAAGCGACTCCAAAATGATTTCCCGAGATTGGATTTTAAAAGATATCCAAATCTAGGTTTTGAAGAACCAGATTATAAAACTTTTAGGAATCTTGGTTTGGCAATAGATGCCTTGCAGGCTGGTGGAAATAAAGCCTGTGTTTTGAATGCAGCGAATGAAATTGCAGTTTGGGCATTCCTAAAAAACAGAATCGGATTTTTGGATATTACAGCCGTGGTAGAAAAAACCATGAATGCAGTGAAATTTATATCCAAGCCAACCTTGCAGGAATATTTCGACAGCGATGGTGAGGCCCGAAATTATGCCGCTTCTCTCATAAAATTGTAACACCACTATTTTTGAATTTTGATTATTAAATTTTGAATTAATAAAAATGAACTTATTAGCTATCGATTGGTCTAGTGTGGGTTTAAAAGCTGCACAATTATTATTATCACTTTCTATTTTAGTTATCCTTCATGAATTTGGTCATTACATTACAGCAAAATGGTTCAAATGCCGTGTAGAAAAATTCTATTTGTTTTTCGACCCTTATTTTTCAATTTTTAAAAAGAAAATAGGCGAAACAGAATATGGCATCGGTTGGCTTCCATTAGGCGGCTATGTGAAAATTTCAGGTATGGTAGATGAGAGCATGGACAAAGAGCAATTGAAACAACCGGCTCAAGAATGGGAATTCAGAAGCAAGCCAGCCTGGCAAAGATTGATCATCATGCTTGGAGGTATCATCGTTAATGTGTTACTAGCTTTTGTGATTTACGCAATGATACTAATGGTTTGGGGTGAAAAGAACATCAAAGCTGATTCTTTAAAATATGGTGTCGCTTTTAATGATCCTTTATTCAAAGATTTGGGCTTTCAAAACGGGGATAAAGTTATAGCCGTTGATGGTAAGCCTGTTGTTGAATTCACTGACATCTTAAAAAAAGTATTATTGGTAGACAGCAACGTTACCATTATCAGAAATGGTCAGCAGCAAAATTTAAAAATGCCTGTCGATTTAATCGGCAAGCTCATAGAAAAAAGAAAGAAATCAGAACAACCGCTAATTAGTCCAAGAGTGCCTGTAATGGTATTGGCGATTAGCGATACTTCCATTGCATACAAAAGCGGACTTCGTAAAAGCGATCGCATCATGGGTGTAAATACATTAAACACCGAATTTAGAGATGATTACGAAAAGGTCATGATGGATTTAAAGAAAGGGGCTCCAATCGTACTGAAAGTGAGTCGTAACGACAGCACAGTTTTAATTAACACTACTTTGCCTGAAGACAATAAAATTGGATTCAGTTCGCCAAACAGACCAGAACAGTTTGATAGTTTGGGTGTGTACGATTACGTTGAAAAGAAATATGGCTTCTTTGCTGCCATTCCTGCCGGTGTAAAAAGAGCAGGGGATGAGCTTAGTTTCTACATCGACCAGTTTAAGAAAATTCTTTCTCCTTCCACAGGAGCATATAAAGGTGTTGGTGGTTTCAAAGCGATGGGCTCTGTGTTTTCGGGAACAGGATGGGATTGGGAACATTTCTGGACCATCACTGCATTTTTCTCTATCGTTTTGGCATTCATGAATTTACTGCCAATACCGGCTTTGGATGGCGGTCATGTACTATTCACTTTAATTGAAATGATTACCCGCAGAAAACCAAGTGAAAAATTCCTTGAGTATGCTCAAATTGTAGGGATGGTTTTATTACTCAGTTTGATGTTGTACGCGAATGGGAATGATTGGTTTGGGTGGGGAAAATAAGTTCTGTTTCAGAGGTTGAAAAGGTTCAATAAGTTCAAAAAGTTTTTTCAATTTGAAAATGCTCTTAATTCGTCTAACGTTTTGAACCTTTTAAACATGTTGAACTCATTAAACTTTTATCCTAACCACAAACATCATTTAACAAAACACAATCTCTTATTTTTGCTCCATGCTCAAATCTCTTAGCATATTTCAAAATTCAATTCGTCTCACTTTTCAGGAGCTTAGGGTGAATAAATTGCGTACCGGGTTAAGTCTTACCGGTGTGGCCTTTGGGATATTTTGCATTATCGGCGTATTGACCACAGTTAACAGTCTCGAACAGAATATTCAAAACGAAGTCAAGAGCTTAGGGAGTAACACTATTTATATTGATAAATGGGATTATAGCGGTGGTCCCAATA
>CALPIT020000196.1 GCA_943323705.2 Streptomyces griseus | reverse complement strand
GTTCCAAACGTTCAATAAGTTCAATCTGTTTGACAAGTTTGGAAGGTTATCTGAATTGTAAACAAACAACAAACAATAAACAATAAACGCCAAACAATTCCTAGTTCGCAAAAGAAGTCGTTAACGATGCTGTAAATCCATAAGAAGCAGGCACAAAACGACAAATACCTCCTACACAGAATAAGCCTGCTCTTTGTTTGCCAAATCCCAAACTGAATCTTGTTGATTTTTTGGTGACACTTGCGCCAAAATTATAATAATGAACATTTGTTTTTCCATAATTATACAAGTCACTTATGAAAAATGCATATGGCGATGAAAATGAAAATTCTGTCAATGCTGAAGCCCAGCTTCCCTGATCATCTTGCGTTGATAAATTTTCAAGTTTAAATCTGATGGATTTCTTTGATGCAAATTTGTAGAGAATTCCAGCAGCAATTATATTGGCATTAACTTCCCCGCCAGAAACAGCTTGAATAACTGATGCGTTGTAGAAAATGTGCTGAAAAGCCAAAGTGGTTTCTAGTTTCTTATTCCATTTTTTCTTGATTTCGATATTGGCATCTCTGTAATATTTTTTGTTGCCAATGGAAAAGATATCTGTGCTATCATCTAAGCCATTATAATAAGAAAAATTAGCAGAGATTTTGGTTCCGTATTTACCTCCTAATTTGGTCCCGGATTTAATATTATAATACACATCTGTTTGAAATCCTGCTTCTGCTTTTACTTGAGTGGCATATACATAAATATTGCTGGTCAAATAATCATGTTGCTTTGTGAGTGCAGGTAAAAAATTCAAAGGAGAGATAGATGTAAATTCTGTTTCCCTTTCGGCTGCATAGTTCATATTGGTAAGTGATCTGAATGATGCAGTAGCTCCAAAATTATTTTTAGTATAGCTTGCATTCACCTGTAGTACTTTTCCTTTATCGAAACTTTGGTTGTTTAGTAAATTAGGATCTTTGCTCTTTTCTGCATATTCACCACTTAATGTAAAATTGTTTGAAGTGATGTCTAGTCTGGCAGCAACAGCTGATACTGATGCAGGAAAGTCTACAACAGGTCCGGTATATTCTTCATATCGGCTCACATAACTACCGCCAAGGGTTACGTGTGTAGTGTTGTCTTTTTCTTTTATACCCAACAAATTATTGACATCTATTTCAGCATCCATGCCTCTTGAAACAGCATTGGAATAGTCCATAATTTTTCTAGTTCTGCCATAAACAATTTTCATTTTTAAGAATGAGGTCGGTTCTACATTTACATTGATACCTTCCATGGCATTGTTGATTCCAATTTGTCTGTTCTCATAAGCACGAAAAATCAAGCCACTACCAAACTGTTCATAAAAGTCTCCAATCTGAATTGAAAATTTATCTTCAGTGTATTTGAAATATTTGTTGATGATTTTATTTTGATTGTTTACCGGCACGGGGAAATAACCCAGAATCGGAGGCATATAGCTTTCTAATTGTATTCCTGTAGAAAATTTGCCATAGTTATAATCCAGTTTTAAAAAAGTATTTGATCCATATCTGTCTGGAGGTATGTAGGCACCAATTTTTTCATCTTGCATGTAATATTGAGAATAATTTTCAATGCTTCCATTGAGATGACCTTTTATGTAATTATTGAGATTTTGAGCAACAATATTACCTGAGAAAAAACTTGCAATTAAAGTGACGATGGCCACTTTTTTAAAAGAAAAATGTATCATAAATGGGTTAAATTGGAATTATAGATTTTTAATGGTTTCAAATAAGTTGTCTTCCTCCCCTGCTATATAACCAGTATGCCTGTACACTATTTTATTGTCTTTTATGATCAACACATGAGGTACATCGGTGATATTTAAAGCTCGTTTGAGTTCACTATTGATATCCATCAAAATTTCAAATTTCCAGCCTTTACCTTTTATGAAAGGCTTTACTCTTTGAGAAGTTCTGGAATCATCAATTGAAACACCTATGAATTTGAAAGGTCTGATGGCTTGCTTTTCTTCCATTTCATCGTTAATAGTTTCCAACTCCGTGATACATGGAATGCACCATGTGGCCCAAAAGGATAAAACAACCATAGTGTCTTTACTGGAAGCAGCTAAATCTGCAAAATCAATTGTTTGGCCGTTTACAGACTTTAATTTTATGGATGAGAAGTTGGTTTCCTGTGCTTTTAATGAGTTGTTAGCTAAGAAAAAGCACATTATTATTGAGATGCAAACGATTTTTTTCATTTTTTTTCACGAAGTAATCATTTTTTTAAATACAATCAACTTTTTCTCAAAATATTTCCTATTTTCATTTTCTAAAAAAATAATCATTTATGAAAAAAGTTTTATTCCTGAGCATAGCTTGCATGGGATTTGTTAGTTTCTTTTCTTCTTGTAAGAAATCCGGGACAACAGATACAAACGGTTCCGGCGATAGCTTACGTATTTCGCTTTCAGCTTCAACAGTTGAGTTGAACAATTTCGACTTTGTAAAGATTACTGTTACAGACAAAGGCGGTAATGACATTACATCAAGTTGTAACCTCTTATTGAACAACAATACTGCCATTAGCAGTAAGTATGTTCCAACAATGATTGGTACTTTCTCTATTAAAGCAACTAAAGGTACTTCTCCTTCTGAAATTAAGTCTTTAACGGTGACTTCTAAATCAGCATCTCCTTTTACTAAAAAAATATTGGTTGAAGATTGTACAGGCGCATGGTGTGGATATTGTACAAGAGTTGCATATGCATTGGATGAATACAAATTAACGCATCCGAATTGTATCTCTATTGGTATTCATGGAGGAAATGGAGTTGATCCTTATAAATACCAGTACTACCCTACTTTCAATTCTCGTTTCAATGTAGCAGGATATCCAACGGCTATCATTAACCGCAAAACAGAATGGAGCGAAGATCCTGCAGAACTAGACGCAGCACTGTTAGGTTGGGCACCATTAGGTATGGCAATCAATAGTACAGTAAGTGGTACTAATATCACTGGTTCTGTAAAAGTTAAGTTTAATGTAACTACTGAAAAAAGTATGAAATTGGTTATAGCTTTAGTTGAAAATGAATTGGTTGCTCCTCAGGTTAATTATTATTCTCCTCAATATGGTGCTCAACCTTATTTGTATGGTGGTGTGAGTCCGGTGAATAACTTCGTTCACAATGGTGTATTGAGAAAAACATCAACTGATTTGTTTGGTGATGCTATTCCTTTAGCATCACAAACAAAAAATAATACCTACGAATTGCCATTCTCTATCCCAGTAACAGGCACGGTTTATGGAGGTTCATCTTATACAGTCGCTCCAACAAAATGTGCAATTGTGGCTTTTGTTGTTGATGGTTCTACTGGAACGACCACAAATGCAGGTGCATACAATGTTCAATATGCAGCAGTTGGTACATCTATAGGATTTGATTAATATTTTATTTATAAATCAAAAAAGCCGATACAATTTGTATCGGCTTTTTTGATAGCTTTTTTTAAAGTTATTAGGATTAAATAAGTTCTTTAAGCAGTATTTGAATGCCTTCGGTTGCTGATTTTTCAATTAATCTTAAGTTTTTAATATTACCTGTTGGTGGGATTTTCTTGTCAATTACGTATTTGATGGCATCTTCGGGAACATAATGTAATAAGCCTGCCGCAGGATACACTTGTAATGAAGTTCCAATCAAAATAAATATATCAGCTATGCCCATTACTAAAGCAGCATCTTCAATCATTGGAACAGGCTCTTCAAACCATACAATATGAGGGCGAAGTTGTTCACCATCATTGGCTTTGTCGCCAAGGTTAATATCCCCTCTAATTTCGCTGATTAAATTTTCATTCTTATCACTCCTCATTTTGAAAATCTCGCCGTGAAGATGTATAATGTTTGTAGAACCTGCTCTTTCGTGCAAATCATCTATGTTTTGAGTAACAATAGTCACATGATATTTCTCCTCTAATTTGGCTAGTCCAAAATGAGCGGCGTTAGGCGTCGCATTAGCCACATCTTTTCTTCTCATGTTATAAAAGTCAAGTACCAACTGAGGATTCCTTTGATAAGCGCGAGGAGTGGCCACATCTTCAATGTTATGTCCCATCCACAATCCATCACTGTCTCTGAAAGTTTTCAATCCGCTTTCTGCAGATATCCCGGCACCGGTAAGGACGACTATGTGTTTCATGAAGAAATGTAAAATTCAAAAGTAAAAAATCAAAAAGCTTTGTTTAAAAAGTTCAATACCTGCCTGCCGGCAGGCAGGAGTTCAAATGGTTTATTATCAAAAAACAATCCCAATTCCCAATCCCCAATTCCTTCCTTCCCAATCCCCCAATTCCCAATCCCCTCATCCCCAATCCCCCAACCTTCCTTATTTCTCCCCTGCCAATTCCATCACCACATCCCATTCTTCAGGCTTTACGGTTTGAACTGATAATCGTCCTAATCTTACCAAATCCATATTGGCTAATCTTTTTTCTACTTTTACCATGGCCAATGTTACCGGTTTTTTAAGCTTTTTAACAGGCTTCAAATCAACAACCACCCAAGCTTCTTCATCAGTTGTTGGGTCCTGATAAAATTCTTTTACGACTTTGGCTACACCCACAATTTCAACACCTTCATTGCTGTGATAAAACAAAACTTCATCGCCTTTTTTCATGGCTTTCAAATTGTTTCTCGCGCCATAATTACGAACACCATCCCAAAAGGTTTTTTTATCTGCAACAAACTGATCCCAGCTGTATTTGAAAGGCTCCGATTTGACTAACC
>CALPIT020000195.1 GCA_943323705.2 Streptomyces griseus | reverse complement strand
ACCCTTGTCCAAGGTTAATGGCATTGTGCTTTACCGCCAATGCACTCATAACTGTAAATATGGTAGTGCCAACTTGTGGAAGCTTGCTTTGAATGTCAGGTGTCAAAAAGAAAAATTTGAAAGTGAATCAATAATTATTAAATGAATTTCTCGCCTTTATTTCTTTTCACTTCAGCCACATATTCTTTGATCTCTTGTTCTTTGTCTTTTTTACAAATGAGTAACACATCTTTCGTGTCAACTACAATAAAGTCTTCGAGTCCTTGCAATAAAACCAATTTCTTATTGTCGGCATGAACCATATTTTTAGTGGCATCAATAATCATTACATTGTTGCCGGCTACAGCATTGTCCAAATAATCTTTCTCTAGATTTTCATAAGCACTAGCCCAAGTTCCAAGGTCACTCCAGCCAAATGAAGATGGTATTACATATACATTATCCGCCTTTTCCATGATACCATAATCAATGGAAATATTTACACATTGAGGATAGATTCTCTCAATAGCTTCTGTTTCTTTTTCGGTATTGAAATTTTCTTTTTCGGCATCAAACATTTCATGCAACTCAGGCAATAATGTTTCAAATGCTTTTACAATGTTTTTTATTTGCCAAACGAAAATACCGGCGTTCCATAAGAAATCACCACTAGCAACAAATGTCTTCGCTAAATCACGATCTGGTTTTTCAGTAAATGTTTTTACTTTATAAACGTTATTGCTAACGGCCATTTGCTCAAATTGAATATAACCATAACCCGTGTTAGGGTTGGTTGGCTTAATGCCCAAAGTCAATAAGGCTTTGATGTTTGAAGTGAATGTCAAAGCACTCAAACAAATGCTCTCAAAAGAATCATTATCTGTAATAATATGATCAGCTGGTGCGCAAATCAAATTAGCTTCAGGATTAAGCTGCGCCAGTTTGTAAGAAATATATGCGATACAAGGCGCCGTGTTTTTTCTTGATGGCTCACATAAAATATTTGCAGGATCAATTTCTGTTAATTGCTCTTGAACAATCGATTTATAATGTTCGGAAGTAACTACATAAATATTTTCCTTTGGAATAAACCTAGCAAAACGATTAAAGGTTGATTGAATCAATGTGCTCCCTGTATTCAGAATATCCAAAAACTGCTTTGGATAATTGGTTCTGCTCATTGGCCAAAAACGACTTCCAATTCCTCCTGCCATTATAGCTACGTAATGATTCTTGTTCATAATTACTGATTCGATTGTTTTAAATAATCCCCTCTCTCAACAATTCCTGGATGTGTATCACTCCCACAAATTTGTTACTATCGGTAACGAGTAGCTGATTGATGTTGTTATTTCTCATTAATTCAAGTGCTTCAGCCGCTAACGCATCGTGGTTAATTTGTTTGGGGTTGACACTCATGATGTCTTTTGTTTTCAAAGAAGAAAATTCATCATATTTTTCAAGCATTCTTCTGATATCTCCATCGGTTACAATACCGCAGATATTTTCATTTTCATCCAATACTGCCGCTGCACCCAATCTGCTTTTTGTGATTTGCAAAATGGCTTGCTTCACATTGTTTTCAGGTGTTACAAAAGGACGTTGCGAAGTCATCACATCAGACACTCTTAAATATAATTTTTTACCCAAAGCTCCACCGGGATGAAACCTGGCAAAATCTGAACTGTTAAAACCTTTCAACTCCATCAAACAGACTGCCAATGCATCACCCATTACCATTTGCGCGGTAGTGCTGGTTGTGGGTGCCAAGTTATTTGGACAAGCCTCGTGCAAAACAGTAGTGTTTAATAATATATCACAATTGGTGGCTAAAAATGATGAGGTATTGCCTGCCATGCCAATAACTAGATTGCTTAACCCTTTCACTAATGGAATCAGCACTTTGATTTCTGGACTGTTGCCACTCTTGCTGATGATCATCACAATATCATCTTGCTGAATCATTCCTAAATCTCCGTGTATGGCATCAGCTGCATGCATAAATAAAGAAGGCGTTCCTGTACTATTAAGTGTCGCAACGATTTTTTGAGCGATGATTGCGCTTTTACCAATACCACTCACTACAAAACGACCTTTGTTCACAGCAATTTTTTCAACCGCTTTCACAAAATCATCATTGATAAATGGTGCCAACTGACTAATCGCCTCCGACTGAATTTGCAAGGTTCGTAATGCTGCAGGTATAATGGTAGTTGTATTCATTAATTTGAGCCGCAAACCTACTTCAATTAATGGAAAATGCAAAGTGGAATTGATTTCGCTCTATTTCTTTTATAAACAATGAGTTAGCCAATTTTTCATGAAGCCTCTCGTTGCAAGGAAATGATTATTATTTTAAAAACCAATGCACATTTACTTAGAATATCTGTTATTATGGGGTTGTAAGGGTTGCTTTTACAAGGTTTTTAAGTTAACTTCGTTGCCCTTCAAAAAAATATAAAATGCTATTTTTTTGATTGTTTATCCAGTGTAATAGGTGAAAAATAATTATGGCTACCACAAAAAATAAAGTTTCGAAAGCTTCGGCTGAAAAAAAACTGAATCATATCGAAACTGATATATTAACAGCACAACTTCAACAACATTTTGGTTTCGACAGTTTTAAAGGTCCACAGGAAGCCATCATCAATTCAATTTTGTCGGGTACCGATACTTTTGTAATCATGCCTACAGGCGGTGGTAAAAGTTTATGTTACCAGCTTCCGGCAATGATGAGTGAAGGTGTTGCCATCATTGTTTCTCCGCTTATCGCATTAATGAAAAATCAAGTTGATTTGGTAAGAAGCTATAGCAGTAAAGACAATGTAGCCCATTTTTTAAACAGCACTTTAAATAAAGGACAACAAAAAACAGTTAAGGACGATTTGACATCAGGCAAAACCAAAATGCTTTATGTCGCTCCTGAAACCTTAACTAAGGAAGACAATATTAATTTTTTCAAATCCATCAAAGTTTCATTTTTTGCGGTCGATGAGGCGCATTGTATTTCAGAATGGGGACATGATTTTCGCCCGGAGTATCGTCGTTTAAAAGAAATGATGGAACTAATCAATACGGACGCTCCCATCATCGCACTAACGGCTACGGCTACACCAAAAGTACAAAGCGATATCGTAAAAAATCTTGGTCTTAGAACGCCACAGATTTTTATGTCATCATTTAATAGGCCTAATTTGTATTATGAAATTCAGCCTAAAGTAAATGTTGACCAAACCAATAAAAGTATTGTTCGTTTCATACAACAACATAAAAATAAAAGCGGTATCATTTATACATTGAACCGCAAGACAACCGAAGATTTAGCCAATATGCTGATGGCGAATGGTATTAAAGCCGTTGCCTATCATGCAGGGTTAGACGCTAAATTAAGAGCTAAAAGACAAGACGAATTTTTGAACGAAGAAGTCGATGTAATCGTTGCCACCATTGCGTTTGGCATGGGCATCGACAAACCGGATGTACGTTTTGTGATTCATTATAACATTCCTAAGTCTATTGAAAATTACTATCAGGAAACAGGTCGCGCAGGTAGAGATGGCATGGAAGGAAAATGTATTCTTTATTATTCACATAAAGATATCGCCAAGCTCGAACACCTGATGAAAGATAAGCCGCTCAGCGAAAGAGAAGTTGGTGCTCAATTGATCAACGAAACGCTCTCATACGCGGAAAGCAGCATCTGTAGAAGAAAAACGTTGTTGTTTTATTTTGGAGAAGAATTTGACGATAGTAAAAGCTGTGGTCAGTGCGACAATTGTCTGAATCCAAAAGAAAAAATTGAAGCGAAAAAAGAAGCTGTTGATGTTTTAAAAACCATCAAAGCACTTGGTGAACATTTCACTATTGAATATCTCATCAACGTGATCACCGGTAAAGCCACCAAGCAAGTGCAGATGTATCGTCATGATGCGCTCGATGTATTTGCCATCGGCAACGACAAAGAAGCTCATTTCTGGAACAGTCTAACCCGACAAATGTTACTTCACGGTTTGCTTGAAAAAGACATCGTTGAATATGGCGTGCTCAAACTCACCAAAAAAGGAATTGCCTTTTCAAAAAAGCCAACTTCATTTACCATTGCTTTAAACAATCTTTTTGAAGAAGCCAATGCTGATGAAGATGAAGCAGTTACTTCAATAGCTGAATCAGGCGCAACAGACGAAAAATTGCTCGCCAATCTTAAAGATTTGCGCAAACGGGTAGCCAAAGAAAAAAACCTTCCGCCTTTCGTTATTTTCCTAGAAAGTTCGCTTGAAGATATGGCTACGATGTATCCGACTTCCATGACGGAATTAGAAAAAATCAGCGGTGTAAGTAAGGGAAAAGCACTTCGTTATGGCAAACCTTTCATCGATATGGTGTCCGCTTATGTGGATGAAAATGATATCATCAAACCAGATGATTTTGTGATGAAAAGCGTGCTGAACAGAAACAACAACAAGATCTTCATCATACAAAACGTCGACAAGAAAATTCCGTTGGAAACCATAGCCAAAAACAAAGACCTGCGTATTGACGAACTGTTGGAGCAAATGGAAACCATCGTTGCCAGTGGCACCAAATTGAATCTCAACTACGCCATCGACGAAATGGTAGACGAATACGAACAAGAAGAAATCATCGACTATTTTAAAGGCTGCGATACTTCCTCATTACAAATCGCACAAGAAGAACTAGCCGACAGTAATTTCAACTGGGAGCAATTAAAAATCATGCGTATTAAATTCTTGTGCGAGTACGGAAACTAGTAATGTTCTAATTTATTTTCTTGTATTT
>CALPIT020000194.1 GCA_943323705.2 Streptomyces griseus | reverse complement strand
TATGGCCGGATATGACCCAAGAGTGGCAGTATCTTTCTGGCAAAGAATGGCTGCAAGTGGAGGAAAGAAGCCGCCCGAATTTTTAGCCACCCATCCATCAGATCAAAACAGAATAGCACAAATTCAAAAACATATGAACGAAGCTTTAAAGTATTACCACCCTGGCAAAAATTAATTTATTTGCAATAAATCGTCACTTTTCTTGAACAAACCAAAAATAAAACATACCTTTGCTTTCCCCTTTTGAATACTTATTTTTTGAATCCGGTTATTATTCCTTATCCATTTAAACCATTAATGATTATTAAACAAAAATTAGTTCCTCATTATGGCCTTACCTACAGTTTTCGAAAAGCTACAATACAACAACGAAAAAAATCTACTCATTCAAGGTTTACCTTCTTCGGTTGAAAAACAATTTGCAAAAATCACCTTTGCAAAAAGTGTCACTCCATTACTTAGAGTTAAAAAAATCGAATTCGCCTTGATATTTGCAGTTAGTAAAAAACAATTAACTGATATTTTAAATGATATTGTCCCTGCTTTGCAACCCACCGCAAAACTTTGGGTTTCTTATCCAAAAGGCACTGCAAAAATAGCCAGTGACTTATGTCGCGACCCTCATTGGCAAGCTATCGAAGATCATAACCTTGAGGCTGTCGAACATGTTGAGCTAGATAATGTTTGGTGTGCAACCAACTTTAAATTATTTTCAAAAGCTCATAACAGCAGCAATAGCGTTCCTCGTTATATGCTAGTTAAAGAAGAAGAAGAATTAGTATTTTAATTTATATCAGTTTATTTATAAATCACTGTTCCATTGGAAGCCATTATTTCGGCTTCCAATTTTTTTAGATATTGGTGTGTTTGCATCAATAACAATTGTTGGTTTGAATCAGTGGCTTTTTCTAAAGCGGTTTGATTTTCACTAATCAATCTTTTGATTTTTCGAAGTTTTAAGTAATTGAAAGTAGAAATTACTTCTTCTTTATATAACTCTTCTCTTGTAGGTGTTTTTACTTCAAATTTATCTTTCCAGTTGATGCTGATTTCAGTGTTGGTTTCCATTATTTTTATAATGTACTGACTGATTTCACTATCATCATGATATAAAAAACTTTTGGCTGTAGGCGCTAGTCCATCTTCAAACCAGCTTCTATACAAATTGATGATCCCGGTTATCATTTTATTGTCGATAAGCTCATGCAAATCAAGCTCATCCATTACACCAAAAACATATTCAGCAACTGTTTGTTCTTCATTCCATTCTTTAAGTCCAAATTCAATTAGACTTCTTGCTATAGCTTGTTCATGCAGATCGTCTTTATTGAAAAGTAAATCAGAATTAGTATCCTGTTCAGGCAATGGCTCAACAGGAACATTAACTTCATCTTTATAGGATTTCGATTCTTCTTTAGAAATTTTATCCCTGATAATTTTATTGACTAGCGCATTGAAACCCGTTTCTTCAATTTTAAGCATTTCAGAAACGCGCTTGATATAATCTTGACGGCGTGTAAATTCTTCCGTTTTATTGATTCTTGAAATGGTTTCTGCAATCTGGTTTACAACAGCAGACTTTTTAGAAGAATCATTTCCCGCATCCTGTAAAGCAATTTCCAATTGAAAGAAAATAAAGTCTTTCTTATTGTTCTTTACAAATTCATTGAATGCTGCCGCTCCAATTTTATTGACATAACTATCCGGATCTTCTTTATCGGGAACCAAGACTAATTTAACTTCAAGACCTTCTTCTAATGCCAAATCGAGTCCACGCAATGCAGCCTTGATTCCGGCGCTATCGCCGTCATATACGATAGTAAGATTTTTGGTAAACTTTTTAATAAGTCGAAGTTGGTCGGGAGTTAAAGAAGTACCTCCACTAGCTACCACATTTTCAATTCCGGCTTGGTGTAAACTAACTACATCGGTATAGCCTTCAACAAGCAAACACTCATCAGCTTTGTCTATTGCCGTTCTTGCGAAATAAGAACCATAAAGAATTTTACTCTTTACGTAAATTTCATTTTCGGGCGTGTTGATGTATTTGGGTGATTTATCATTTGTCTTGATAATTCTGGCACCAAAGCCCAACACTTTACCACTTTGGTTGTGTATCGGAAAAATGATTCTGCCACGATAATTGTCCTGCAATTTTTCATCGCGATTGACAACGAGTCCAGTTTTTAATAAAAGTTCTTTGTTGTATTGACTTGCAATTGCCTCATTTGCAAATTCGTCTCTTGCAGCAGGATTATAGCCCAATTGAAATTTATCAATAATTTCTTGTCGGAAACCTCTTTCTTTCAAATAACTAAGTGCAATATCGTTTCCTTCTTCAGTAAATTTTAATGCATTTCTGAAAAAATCCTTTGCGAAATTGTTAATAATAAAAAGTGAATCCGACGTAAGTTGAATGGCTTTAAATTCAGGACTGGTTTCGGTTTCCTCCAATTCTATATTGTATCTGTTGGCCAGCCATCTTAAAGATTCAACATAACTATACTTTTCATGCTCCATCAAAAAGCTGATGGAATTGCCGCTTTTCCCGCAGCCGAAGCATTTGTATATTTCCTTAGTAGGAGAGACGGTAAACGATGGAGATTTTTCGTTGTGAAAAGGGCAATTGCCTAAATAATTGGCGCCTCTTTTTTTAAGTTTTACAAAAGTGCCCACGATATCAATGATGTCGATGCGGCTTTGTATTTGTTGTATGGATTCCTGGCTAATCAAGAGGGTAAAATTATGTAAAAGGTTCCAATTGTTCAATAAGTTTAAAATGTTCAGTAGGTTCAAAAGGTTTTTTCAATTAAGGCACTATCCAGCATATCTAGCCTATCTAGCTCTATCCCGTATCAAGCATCCAGCATCTAGTATCCAGCCTATCCATCTTTATTCAAAATCCAATATCTTTGCTTCCAAATTTTAAAACTATACAAATGAGACGTATTTTAATTTTATGTGGATTGTTTTTAACCGGCAGTGCTGCAATTTCTCAAAGCCTTGATGATATTAATGATCTGATGGGTAAAATGCAATACAGAGAAGCAAAAGCTGGTATTGATAAATATTTATCAAATGCTAAAAAAGCCAACGATGCAGAAGCGCATTATTACAAAGGCAGAATTTATAATTCATTATCACATGATAGTATAGTGTCTCAAGCAGAACAATTTACATTAAAAGGTGAAGCTTTTGAGGCTTTCAAAAAGAACCAGCAGTTGGATCCTAAAGATGTTTATTTAACATTGGAAAATCATACATCATACCTTGATTTATATTATGGATACTATGATTTGGGTGCACGTTCTTATAATGTCAAAAATTTTCAAGGAGCAATAGATGCTTTCAAAAAAGCAATTGAATTGGAGAATTTTATTTTAGATAAAAAATATGAATACCAACAAACTTCATTGAATCGATTGGATACTTCATTAATATTAAACATTGCAGCTTGTGCTATACAAGAAAAAAATGAGGCTCTTGCTGTTGAGTATTATAAAAAGCTAACAGATGTGAATGTTACAGGTGCTGAATATAAAGAATTGTACCAGTACATTGTTGATTTTTATATTAAAAATGATGATCAAAAATCTTTGGATGAAATTCTTGCAAAAGCAAAAAAAGTATACCCTAACGATGAATATTGGATGGATGCTGAAATCAGAATTTCAAGCAAGTCTGGAGATAAAAATGTATTGTATGCTAAATATGAAAAGTTGATATCAGAAAATCCTTCAAGCTTTGTATTACCATATAATTACGCGGTTGAACTATACAACAGTTTGTATGGTAAAGACGCTTCCAGTGCAGGAAATACTGCAATCGGTGAAAAGTTAACCGCCATTATAAAAAAAGCAATTGCTAATGAGGATAAATCTGAAATTACTTCAACAATGCTGATGTGCAATCATCTGTATAACATGTCTGCTGATTTGGTAAATAACAGCAACATGATTAAAGGCACCAAGCCTGAAGATGTAAAAAAGAGAAATGACATGAAAGCGATTGCCAACAAATCA
This sequence comes from Streptomyces griseus, assembly GCA_943323705.2. Taxonomy (GTDB): domain Bacteria; phylum Bacteroidota; class Bacteroidia; order Chitinophagales; family Chitinophagaceae; genus Ferruginibacter. Next base: position 793 of record CALPIT020000194.1, on the reverse strand, counting down.
ATGGATGAGTGTATTGTATTCTCAGAAATGGCCTTGAAATATTACGAAGCTATTCCATCAAAAACGTCAATACAAAAAGCTAATTATAAAATTGTGTTGGGCTACCTTGCAGACATTTACGGCTTGAAAAAGAATCCTGCAAAAGCAGCAGAATATGAGAAAAGGAATGCAGCTGCTGATAAGTTGTAATTGAAATTTAAAACGAAATAATTAAGATCCCGCTGATGTAAATCGCGGGATTTTTTAGCCCCCACAATCCCCCAAGGGGGAAGTTGATTATGTTATATTGGATTGCCACGAATGCACGAATTGGTTTACCGTGAAGAAATTGAGAAAAAGATTTATAGCAGCGTTATTTCAAATTGACAAGGGTAATTGCTCGGAGCTATTCGCAACTTCATTATTCCTTATTCTTACTTCCTTATTATTTATTTTTTTATGCCACAAATACGCTAAGGCACAAAGAAACACGAACGTGAACTGCTAATGATCAGCAACCTTTAACCCTTAAACGAGCGTAGCGTATTAAATCGTTAAACCCCCTTTTGCCACAAAGGCTCAAAGACACAAAATAACACGAAGGTAAACTGCTAATGACCAACAACCTTAAACCATTAAACCCTGCCTACCTGCAGGCAGGCAGCAAAGCGTATTAAACCGTTAAACCCTCAATTCCCAATTCCCAATTCCTCACCTCCTAATCTCTTCCCCTCATAAACCCTCCACCGCCACCACCTCTAAACATATTCTGCATTTCACTCATCGGTTTGATTTCAATATCTTTTGGCAAATC
>CALPIT020000193.1 GCA_943323705.2 Streptomyces griseus | reverse complement strand
GGAGCAGTTTGGCCATCACTTAATGCAGCACCTGCTTTAACAAAGTCACCATCTTGTACTAAGATTTGACGACTCAATGGAACAAGATACTTACGAGTTACGCCAACTTTTGCTTCAACACTGATTTCTCTGTTACCTCTTTTGATTGCACCAAAAGAAACCACACCATCAATTTCACAAACCACTGCAGGGTTGCTCGGGTTTCTTGCTTCAAACAATTCAGTTACACGAGGAAGACCCCCGGTGATATCCTTCAATTTGCTTAAGACTCTTGGAATTTTAACCAACACCTGGCCACTTCTTACTTCGTCACCTTCTTCGATAACGATATGAGAACCTACAGGAAGGTTATATTTCTTAATCTCTTTTCCTTCTACGATAATAGTTGCAAGCTTGGTTTTATCTTTTGTTTCGATAACCACTTTCTCTCTGTGTCCAGTTTGCTCATCAGATTCATCTCTGTAGGTGATACCTTCAATAACCGCATCAAATTTAATCTTACCATTAGTTTCAGCAACAATAACATTATTGAACGGATCCCAAGTACAAATCGCATCACCTTTAGCCACTTTCTGTCCGTCTTTCACGTTCAGGATAGCACCATAAGGAATGTGCATGGTATTTAACAAACGATCTGATTTTACATCGATGTTTCTGATTTCACCGGTACGACCGATTACTACAGAAATTTTCTTGCCTTCATTATTTTCAGTGCTTACAGTACGTAATCCATCAAACTGAAGGGTACCATCGAATTTAGCAAGCAATGAAGATTCAACTGAAGCCGAACCCGCAACACCACCCACGTGGAAAGTACGAAGGGTAAGCTGAGTACCTGGCTCACCAATTGACTGAGCAGCGATGATACCAACAGCATCACCACGCTGAGCGATTGAGCCCGAAGCTAGATTTTTACCATAACATCTTACACAAACGCCACGCTTGCTTTCGCAAGTCAATACCGAACGTATTTCAACAGTTTCAATTCCTGTATCTTCAATTTTCTTAGCTATATCAATGCTGATTTCTTCACCTGCACCTACCAAAATTTCGTCAGTCAAAGGATGTATTACATCATATAGAGAAGTACGGCCTTCAATTCTGTCGCTCAATGGTTCGATGATATCTTCGTTGTCTTTCAATGCTGAAGTAGCGATACCACGAAGGGTTCCACAATCTTCATCATTGATAACCACATCTTGTGCCACGTCAACCAACCTACGAGTCAAATAACCCGCATCGGCTGTTTTCAAGGCTGTATCCGCAAGACCTTTACGAGCACCATGCGTAGAGATAAAGTATTCCAATACACTCAAGCCATCTTTAAAGTTGGCAAGAATTGGATTTTCAATGATCTCGCTTCCTGATGATCCTGATTTTCTTGGTTTAGCCATCAAGCCTCTCAAACCGGCAAGCTGCTTAATCTGTTGTTTACTACCACGAGCTCCTGAATCCAACATCATGTAAACAGAGTTGAACCCTTGTTTATCAGTTGCCAATTCACGAATCAATGTTTCAGTTACTTTGGTATCCACACGACTCCAGATATCAATAATCTGATTGTATCTTTCATTGTTGGTGATTAAACCCATATTGTAACTATCCCAAACTTCAGCAACTTCACCTTGAGCGGTTTCAACCAACTCTTCTTTCACAGCAGGGATAATCAAATCATTAATGTTGAAAGACAAACCACCACGGAATGCCATTCTAAATCCTAGTGTTTTAATATCATCAAGGAATTTCGCAGTGATCGGAACGCTTGTCCATTTGATGATATCACCAATGATTTCTCTTAATGCTTTTTTAGTTAAAAGTGCATTTACAAAACCCACTTCTTTTGGTACAAACTGGTTGAAGATTACACGACCTACAGTTGTTTCAATTAATTTAAAAGTTAATGAACCATCTGCATTACGATAATTTGCTTTTACTCTGATGTTTGCATGAAGATCAATTTGCTTTTCGTTGTAAGCGATGATTACTTCATCAGCAGAATAGAATGCTTTCCCCTCTCCTTTTACGATTTCGTCTCCAATTGTTTTCTTGCCCTTTGTGATATAATACAAACCAAGAACCATGTCCTGAGAAGGAAGGGTGATTGGCGTACCATTCTGCGGGTTCAAAATGTTATGAGAAGAAAGCATCAATAACTGAGCTTCCAAAATAGCAGCGTTGCTCAAAGGCACGTGAACCGCCATCTGATCTCCATCGAAATCCGCATTGAATGCCGCAGTTACCAATGGGTGCAAATGAATCGCTTTACCTTCAATCAATTTTGGCTGGAATGCCTGAATTGACAAACGGTGAAGGGTTGGGGCCCTGTTTAACATTACAGGGTGACCTTTCAAAATATTTTCAAGAATATCCCAGATAATGGCTTCTTTTTTATCCACCAATTTACGGGCACTCTTTACAGTTTTTACAATACCTCTTTCAATTAATTTGCGAATGATAAATGGCTTGAACAATTCCGCAGCCATATCTTTAGGCAAACCACATTCGTGCATTTTCATTTCAGGACCTACCACAATAACCGAACGACCAGAATAGTCAACACGCTTACCCAATAAGTTCTGACGGAAACGACCTTGCTTACCTTTCAAAACATCACTCAAAGATTTCAATGCTCTTCCACCTTCTGCTTTTACAGCATTAGATTTACGGCTGTTATCAAACAATGAGTCGATTGACTCTTGTAACATACGCTTTTCATTACGCAAGATTACTTCTGGTGCTTTAATCTCTAACAAACGCTTTAAACGGTTGTTACGAATAATCACACGACGATATAAATCATTCAAATCAGAAGAAGCGAAACGACCGCCATCCAAAGGAACCAATGGTCTTAATTCCGGTGGAATAACAGGAATATATTGCATCACCATCCACTCAGGACGATTTACAATTCTTGTATTGGCTTCACGGAAACTTTCTACAACGCTTAGACGCTTCAAGGCATCCGCTTTACGTTGTTGTGAAGTTTCAGTTGCAGCAGAGTTACGTAAATCAAAACTTAATTGATCCAAATCCAAACGCTCCAACATGGCGTGAACCGCTTCAGCACCCATTTTAGCGATGAACTTATTTGGATCTTCATCCGGTAACATTTGGTTGTCTTTTGGTAAAGCATCCAAAATATCTAGATAATCTTCTTCAGTTAATAAATCGGCATAGTTCTGTCCTTTATCGGCTCTGATACCTGGTTGGATGACCACGAATCTTTCATAGTAAATGATAGTTTCTAATTTCTTAGAACTCATCCCTAATAGATAACCGATTTTATTTGGCAATGATTTGAAGTACCAGATGTGAACTACAGGAACTACCAATTTGATATGTCCCATTCTTTCACGACGTACTTTCTTTTCTGTTACTTCCACACCGCAACGGTCGCAGACAATACCTTTATAACGGATACGCTTGTACTTTCCGCAAGCACATTCGTAATCTTTTACAGGTCCAAAAATTCTCTCGCAAAACAAACCATCTCTTTCAGGTTTGTAAGTACGATAGTTGATTGTTTCCGGTTTGATGACTTCACCGTAGCTTCTTTCTAGGATACTGTCTGGAGAAGCTAAGCCAATAGTAATCTTGGAAAATGCAGCTCTCGGACGGTTTTCTTTTTTGAATGCCATATTATTTTCAGATAAATGTTATTGTTATTAATTGTTTGTTTTGATTGAAATTGAGTTGATGATTACTCAAATTTCAAGTCTAGACCTAAGCCTCTTAATTCATGAACCAATACATTGAATGATTCAGGAATTCCAGCTCTTGGGATGTTGTCGCCTTTAACGATTGCTTCGTAAGTTTTAGCTCTTCCGATGATATCATCAGATTTAAGCGTCAACAATTCCTGCAATATGTTAGAAGCACCATAAGCCTCCAATGCCCAAACCTCCATCTCACCAAAACGCTGACCACCAAACTGAGCTTTACCACCCAAAGGCTGTTGCGTAATCAAACTGTATGGTCCGATTGAACGAGCGTGCATTTTATCATCAACCATGTGGTGAAGTTTAATCATATAGATGATACCCACAGTAGCTTTCTGATCAAAGCGGTCGCCAGTTTCTCCGTCAAACAAGTAAGTATGACCGAACTTAGGTAAACCTGCGCTTTCAATTTGCTCAGCAATTTCTTCAACAGAAGCACCATCAAAGATTGGTGTTGCAAAACGAACACCCAACTTCTCTCCTGCCCAGCCCAATGCAGTTTCATAAATCTGTCCAAGGTTCATACGACTAGGTACGCCCAATGGATTCAATACAATATCAACCGGAGTTCCATCTTCTAAGAAAGGCATATCTTCCTGGCGAACGATTTTAGCAACAATACCTTTGTTACCGTGACGACCCGCCATTTTATCACCCACTTTCAACTTACGTTTTACTGCGAGATAAACTTTAGCCAATTTCAATACACCTGCTGGTAATTCATCACCAATAGAAATATTGAATTTCTCTCTCTTGTATCTTCCTAATTCTTCGTTGAATTTGATGCTGTAGTTATGCAACAACGTGTTGATTAAATCATCAGTTTTTGCATCACCTGTCCAACCTAATGGATTGATATTTTGATAATCCAATCCAGCAAGATTTTTCGCATTGAACTTCGCTCCTTTACCGATTAATACTTCACCGAAATTATTGCTAACACCCTGACTGGTTTGGTCTTTAAGCAAATTCAATAATTTGTTTTGAAGTAATTCCAATAAATCGATTTCGCTCTTTTCGTGAGTTTTTTCGATTTTCTCAAGAAGTGCTTTTTCTCTTACTTTGGTATTCTTATCTTTTTTAGCACGTTGGAATAATTTCTTATTGATGACCACACCTT
>CALPIT020000192.1 GCA_943323705.2 Streptomyces griseus | reverse complement strand
TTCACTTCCTGTTAAATAATTGGGATGATAAGTAGGTGCACTCACCATGGCAAGAATACCGCCAGTCTTAGGATCAATCGCTACAATAGAACCTAATTTATTTTGCATGAGCTTCTCTCCCAATTGTTGCAATTCAACATCAATGGAAGTATATAGATTTTGTCCGGCAATCGCCATGGTATCGTAAATACCTTTTTCTAATCGCTCGGTCAATCTGTTTTTATTGTCTCGTTTCCAATATTCAATACCTCGCTGTCCCATCAACACTTTTTCATAGGTTCTTTCCAATCCCGTCATACCCGCATAATCACCGGCCACATATCCTTCTCCGGGATGCTTCTTCAAAAAATTGGTATCTACTTCTGCCGTATAACCCAGAACGTTAGCTGCCGCATCGTAAGGAAAACTTCTTACCGATCTTTCCTGTAAATAAAAAGCAGGTGTGAATTTATATAATGATTCATTGAGTTTGGCCATTTTCTCATCGCTGAGCAATGCTTCAAAAACTGCAGGCCTTGTTCTGCCATTTTTAATAATCAATTCAATGATTCGTTTCTTAAACTGCGCCGTATCAATATTAAGTATTTCGCAAAGTGCAGCCGTATCAATACCCTTGAGTTTATTAGGCGTAACCATCAAATCAGAAATATTGGTGTTCTGTAAAATGGCATTTTTCTTTCTGTCGAAAACAATTCCTCTGTCGGGATAAACTACTTTCCTAAACATGCCCTGATCTTCTGCAAGGATTTTATACTTAGAAGTGATAACCTGTAATGTGAAAAGGCGAATGATGATGATTACAAATAATGCAATAAAGATGAGCCTGATGATATTTTTCCGGGATTCATTATAAACAGGCACTTGTCGCTTAGTTTAATCGTAAATAATTCTGTTACTGTGTTCAGTAAATTTCTATAAAAAAATTGAAATTGCTAAATAGTATTGGTTTTAAATTTCTGATCTCTAGAGAAAAGCAATTCAGTAATTAACACCAACAATAATCCGATAGCAGTAGATAACAATGTTTTCAAAAAGAAATACCATACATCTGCAAACTGCCAAGCTTCCAATAAAAATAACCAAGAGTTATGCAGCATGATTAACAAGCCCGCATAAATCAGATAAGGAAGCATGCCACCCATACTTCTGAATGAAGGTTCTTCATAATTGGTTTCAGCTCCTTCCTGTGGTATCATCAAGTTAATGATAAATGGTCTTATGTACGCCATCAATACACAAGCGGCTGCGTGAAATCCTGGATGATGACGAAATCCATCAAGTGTCATTCCTAAAATAAAAGACAGCAACATCAACACTGTTCTGTTAATTTTAAATGGCAACCATAAAATGAAAATAAAATAAATGTATGGCGTCACCATCTGGTGTAATCGAATTTTATCAAGCACATATACCTGAAATAAAATCAGTACACAAAAACGAACGATATTTTTAACGATAGTACTCATTTGTTATCAAGGCTGTGTTTTTACTTTTTCAAGGATTTCATGAACGCCTTCCTGATCTGCATTTTCAATTACATAAACATATTGCAGGTTATAAAAATTACAGGCCGTTCTAAATTTTACTCTGAAATAATTGGTGCTTTTTTCTTTGAACAACGCTTCTACTCTTCCGATTTTCATGCCTTTGGGAAATGCAGTACTGAAGCCACTGCTGATGATTGAATCTCCTTTGGTAATCTTTGCACTTTTAGGTATTCCCATTAACGTAATGATGTTTGGCGTTTCTCCATCCCAGTTTAAGGTGCCGGTTTCTCCACTTTTAAGCAGTTTGCCACTAATATGACTGTCTTTATGCAACAAACTCATCACAACCGCATATTTGGGATTTACTTCTGTAACGATTCCTACCACACCATTATTCGGATCTACAACGCCCATGCCTTCTTTTACACCACTCGCGCTTCCACGGGAAAGCACGATAAAATTATTGTTTGTTGATACAGAATTTGAAATAACTGTTGCTGAAAGATATCTGAATTTTCTATACTGAAGCAATGAATCTACCCTGATAGAATCTACGGTCAACTTTGTTGCTGTATCCGGAATGGAAAAATTGGATTTCAATTTATTATACAACTCTTCATTGGCTTTCAACAAAGAATCATTCGTCTTTTTTAAATAAAAATATTTCTGAACTTCAAAATATCGACCATTAATGCGACCTGTAACATTGTTTGAAATGTTGCCAAATGCAGCGTGATGGTATTTACTGTAATCCACAATAAAATACACAGACATCACCTGAAGAAACAGGAAAAAAAGTAAATTGAAATGACGACGAATGAAAAGAAAAATATTTCTCACCTGCTGCTTATGTTTTTATAAATACTCAAATGCCCGGCAGGAAAGCGGCAATGAATGACTTAAAAAATTATCTCATTACAAAAGGAAACCTGTCATAGTTTTTTAAAGCGATCCCTGTTCCTCTCACCACACTTTTCAGTGGATCATCGGCTATATGAACTGGCAATTTGATTTTGTTCATCAAACGCTTGTCTAAACCTCTCAATAACGAACCACCACCTGTAATGTACAAACCTCTTCTGTAAATATCAGCTGCCAATTCGGGAGGCGTTGTCTCCAATGCCTTGAGAATAGCTTCTTCAATTTTGAAAATGCTTTTATCCAGAGCTTCGGCTACTTCCTGGTAACTCACCATTACTTGCTTTGGAATACCAGTTACAAGATCACGGCCATTAACAGGAATATCATCAGGAGGGTTATCTAAATCTTTTAATGCAGCTCCAATTTGAATTTTAATTTGTTCGGCTGTACGTTCACCGATCAGCAAACTATGATAACGACGTAATGCTTCCATAATATCTGCGGTAAATTCATCACCAGCGATACGTATACTTTGATCGCAAACTATACCGGCTAAGGCGATTACAGTTATACCTGTTGTTCCTCCGCCAATATCGATAATCATATTTCCTACCGGTTCTTCAACATCAATTCCAATACCTAAAGCAGCTGCCATAGGCTCATGAATCAAGTATACTTCTTTAGCTCCGGCTTGTTCAGCACTATCTCTTACTGCTCTTTTTTCTACTTCCGTAATGCTGCTTGGGATACAAATCATCATTCTCCAACTTGGAGCAAACAATGGTTTTTTGGGATAAACCAGTTTTATCAACTCTCTGATCATTAACTCAGCAGCGTTGAAATCCGCAATTACACCATCTCTTAATGGACGAACCGTACGGATGCTTTCATGAGTTTTCTCATGCATCATCAAGGCTTTCTTGCCTACGGCCAATAATAATTTTGGATTGTTTCTATCTAATGCAACAATGGAGGGTTCGTTTACAACCACTTCATCGTTATGTATAATTAAGGTATTTGCAGTTCCTAAATCGATTGCAATTTCCTGTGTGAAAAAATTAAAAATGCCCATATAAATGTTTAATGCTGTTTCTAGTAAGGTAATCAGACAAAGTTGATGTAATTTATCGTAATTAACAATCCTAAAAAATTAATTTTCAAAGTATTTTGAAAGTTTTGGCTGATTTTACAAACCCTGAAAAATCTTGCTCCACCTCAATTTGCTAATCTATTTAGCAATCAGGCTGCGCGCGGACTTTATTCGAATTCAAAACCAATATCTTTTCTGAAATACATGTTTTCAAATTCAATGTTTTTAGCTGAAGCTCTTGACGCTTTTGCAGCCTCTTGAATCGTGTTGCCAAATGCCGTAACTGCGATTACGCGCCCACCGTTAGTAACGACATTTTCGTCTGTTTTTTTAGTGCCAGAATGAAAATAAATTCCGCCTTCAGGAGCAATATTTTCTAAACCATTGATAACTTTTCCAGTTTGATAATCACCGGGGTAACCGCCACTAACCATAATCGTTGTGGCTGCTGCTCTTTCATCAACTTCAATCTTGATATTGCCGAGATTGTTATTTTCAATCGACAATAAAATTTCAACCAAATCATTTTTAATTCTGGGTATCACGATTTCAGTTTCCGGATCGCCCATACGGCAATTGTATTCTATCACGTATGGCTCACCGTTATCTATCATCAATCCAAAAAATACGAAGCCTTTGTAAACAAATTTTTCTTCAGCAAATCCATTGATGGTTGGAGTAATAATTTTGTTTAGAATTTTTGCTTTCAAGGCCTCATCAAAAAAAGGCACAGGACTCACAGCGCCCATTCCGCCTGTGTTTAAGCCTGTATCTCCTTCACCTATTCTTTTGTAATCTTTCGCTTCTGGGAGTACACAAAATGAGCGACCATCCGTAATAGCAAACACACTGACTTCAATACCTTTTAAAAAAGATTCAATTACAACTTTATCACTTGCTTTTCCAAATTTCGAATGACGAATCATTTGATCAAATTCATGCAAAGCTTCTTCGTGTGAAGTACAAATCAATACGCCTTTTCCAGCTGCAAGACCATCTGCTTTTAAAACAATAGGCAATGAATGGTTGTTGATGTATTCAATGCCCTCATCAAAATTTGCAGTATTGAATTCTTTGTAGGAAGCAGTAGGAATGTTATGTCTTTGCATAAATGCTTTTGCAAATGCTTTGCTGCCTTCCAATTGAGCGGCTTCAGCACTTGGACCCACAATTTGAATGTGATTGGTTTCTGGGTTTGACGTAAAATAATCATAAATGCCGTTCACCAAAGGATCTTCAGGACCTACCACAATCATTTCAATATGATATTGTAAAGCAGCGTGTTTCAGTGTTTCGAAATCATTGACTTTGATATCGAGGTTGGTTCCACACGTTGTAGTACCTGCATTTCCGGGGGCAATAAACAATTCATTGCAATGTTTGCTTTGTTTGATTTTCCATGCGATGGCATGTTCGC
>CALPIT020000191.1 GCA_943323705.2 Streptomyces griseus | reverse complement strand
GTATGTAATGCACCATCAGGATTATCATCAACAGTTACTTCATCAGGCGCAACAGTAAGTTGGGGAGCTGTTACTGGTGCAGCAAACTATGCAGTTGATTATAAATTAAGTTCTGCAACAACATGGACAAGCGCAGCTACAGCTTCAACCACTACATCGGTTACCATCAGTGGTTTAACAGCAAGTAGCGTATACGATTGGAGAGTAAGTACCAATTGTGGCGCTAACGGAGCCAGCGGATTTAGCGCAGCTCAGTTTACTACAACAGCGGTTTCTGTTTGTGGATCAGCATTTGAACCTAATGAAACAATTGCAACAGCCGCTACTATCACTTCAGGAGTTGTAAATTCTGCTGCGATCACAACTGCTACCGATGCAGATTTTTTCAAAATAACGACCACGGCTACCAGCAATATTGTTTACAATCTTGTAGGGCCAGCAGGTGTTGATTTTGATTTGACTATTTATAATAGTGCTGGAACACAAATAAGTACAGCCTCCGGTTCAACTGCAACTGAAACTATTTCTTTAACCAATCAGGCTGCAGGCACTTATTATATTAAAGTATTTGGTTTTTCTGGTGCTCTCAGCACAACATGTTATACGATAAGGGCAACTGCAACAACAGTAACCTCTTGTGTAAACACTCTTGACAATACTGCAAATAATACTGCAAATAATACTGCTACTACGGCTCCGGTAATTCCATTTAACACTAACATTACTGGTCAAATCAGTACAGGAGGAGATGTGGACCTATACAAGTTTACAATCACTACAAGTGGAACCATTACTTTAACTTTAACTACATTACCAGCGAACTATAATTTAGGTTTGGTGAGCAGTAACGGTAGTACTGTATTGGTAACATCATCCAGGTCAGGTACTAACAATGAAACGATTAATTACACAGCTGCTCCAGGTGTTTATTATGCACGTGTATATGGTACAAATAACTCAACATTTAATGCAACATCTTGCTACACACTTAGAGTACAATTAGGAACGGCTACTAAAGAGTTGTACACAGACAATCAACTTGAAGTGTTCCCTAACCCTGTTCAAAATATTTTGAATGTGGATCTAAAAGGAAATGATGGTGTTGCTGTAATTCAATTGTTTGATATTAATGGAACACAAGTGATGAGCAAAAGAACGGCTTCTGTAAGATCACAAATGAACCTTTCTACTTTACCAGCTGGCATTTATTTGATGAAGGTTGTAAAAGATGGAGTTGTTGTTTCAAAAACGAAAGTGGTGAAACAATAATCTCATTTAATAATTTAATGAATAGGCTGTCTCAAAAGGACAGCCTATTTTTTTGATTTCCAACGCGTCTTTATTGGATATCAAAAAGAAAAAAATTAGAAACACATTTTTCTCCTCAAATAGATTGAGGCGACAATTAATATTTTTACAAACGAATTCAGTTGACAGTTTCTTTGTTAGCTTGTCATGTCAATTATGTGGTAATAAACAAAACAGTAAATAAAGAGAGCCAACAAGTATTAATTATCTTTAACAACCAAAACAACAAATATGTCAATCAGGGTTTTATTCACAGCAGACAATCATATTGGTATTTCATATTCTTCTTTTCCAAAAGCTAAAAAACAGCTTTTAGAGGAGAGACTGGAATCTATCAATAGAATGGTAGCTTATGCGAATGAAAATAATATCAATTATTTTATTATCGGAGGCGATCTTTTTGAGAAAACCAATTTGAGTAAAAAGCAAATCAAAGAAGTAGCCGACATACTTAAAAAATTCACCGGAGACCAAGTGATTATTATTCCAGGCAATCATGATTTTTACGAAACTACGCCCGACTCTATGTGGAATATATTTCGCCAGTTCAGCAATCCTGAGAAAGTTCAGGTGCTTTCTGATTATGAAGTTTTTGAACAGCAATGTGGAGAAGACACGATTCACTTTTACCCCGCTTGTTGTCGCTCGCTTCATTCTGATGAAAATATGTTGGGATGGGTAAAGCAAACTCAAAAAAACAATGACGTCATAAATATTGGCATCGCTCACGGAAATGTAACAGGATTAGGGTTAGATGATGCAGATCGTTATTTCAATATGACCAAAGAAGAATTAGACGCGTGCCATCTTGATTTGTGGTTATTAGGTCACATACATGTTCCTTATCCGAAACAAGAAGTTGTAACACAAAATCCAGGATTGTTTATGGCAGGCACACACATGCCGGATAGTTGGAAAAACAACAATTATGGCAATGCATGGATTATCGACATAGCAACAGATAAAAAAATATCCGCACAAAGATTCAGGCCTTCCAATATTTGTATGATTGATACTGAAAAAACCATAAATCATGCTGCAGATATTTCATTGCTAGATCAGTATTTTCAATCGCATGCTAAACATGAAACTGCGTTAAGAATGGTGTTAAAAGGTCGTTTGGATGAAGTAGAAAAAAATGAACTTGAAAATACAATTGCCAAACATGAAAATGATTTCATTACACTTGAAGTTCATAATTATGTGACCCGAAAAATTGACTTGGCTTTAATCAATCAAACGTATCCAAACGATTCCTTGCCTTACACGTTGCTAACTGAATTGCTTGATGAAAACCCAGAAGGCATGGCTGTTCAGCAGGCTTTTGAAATCCTTGAAGCGTTAAAAAAATAATTTATCATTTAACTGACAGCACCTTAACTCTTTATTTAAAATTTTATGAAGTTACTCAGCATATCCTTACATCCTTTCGCCGGAATAGTAAACAAACAAATTGAATTTACTGGTGGTATGAATGTAATCTTAGGCGACAATGAAGCCGGTAAAAGTACACTGATGAAAGCCTTGCAGATGGTATTATTTGAACCCACCCATCAAACTCCGGCTGCAGAAAAAAAATTACTTAAAGACGTATTGCCTGTTGGCGGTGGTGATATGATAGCAATAGATCTTAATGTTGAAAATAACGGTGATGTTTACCTGATAAAAAAACAATGGGGCAAATCTTCATTAAGCAGTTTCAATAAAATTAACGAAGCACCCATTACCGACCCAAAAGAAGTACAACACAAAATAGACGAATTACTGGTTCAAAATAAAACCGTTTGGAACTCAGTTATGTTTGCAGAACAAGCGGCACTATCTAATACACATAATATTTTTGGAGAAGAGGATGAAATAGAATCGAACCTGGATGCCATTTTGCAAAATGCTATTATCAACAACGGAGGTATTTCTCCAAAGGAAATTCAGCAAAGTGTAAATAGTAAATTACAATTGATAATAAAAAACTGGGACTTAAATAACAATAAACCCGTTTTAGGTAACAATGGATTGGGATCTTATGACAATCGACGTCAGAGAGATATTGGCGAAATATTATCCATGGCTTATCAGATAAATGACCAAGAAAGAAATCGAGATGCAAGAAAATTATATGACGAGCAATTGGATACTGTAGTTGATAAGATTGAAAAAAAATCAAATGATTACCAAGAGATAAAACTCTTTATAGAACAAAATAAAAACATCATTGAAGATATTCGTAAACGTTCTATTGCTGAAGAGAAAAAACAAAAATTTGAGGCGATTGCTTTGCAACTGAAAGAAGATTTTAAAAACTGGAACGGTGCTACTTTTGAACTTCCCATCCTTGAAAATATTCATAAAAACGACGTTGATAACAAAGCGCAAATACACACTGAGTTAGAAATTGCCTTAAAAAAACAAGGCGCTGAAAACAGAAAGCAAAAATTAGAAACCATTGAAAAATTATTGGAGGATTGGAAATTGCTCACGCAACGCCAAGGCCAGATGCAACAATTCGAGTCTGATGATTTAACGCTATTTCAAAAAACAAAAAAATCACTAGAAAATGAAAAAATAAAATACCAGGCCTTAAATAATCTTCAACAATTTCTGGTAGAAATATTTGCAACTCAATCTACATCTTTACAAATCAGCAATGGCAATGAAACTAATGTTGAAACTTCAATTGCTGCAAGCGCAATTCATCAAATAACAGCAGATGGCAAGATTGAATTTCATTATCAAGATTTGAAAATTAAAGTAATGGCTGCAGATAACAATTTAATTGCCTGCGAAAATAATATCAGTCTGTGTGAGCAAATTATAAACGACCTTTTAAAAAAATATAATCTTTCAAAGTCTGAAGAAATAGAAACACTACATCGTAATTATATAGAACTTACTAATGAAATTCAAGCTTTAGAAAAGCAAACAAAATTAACGCTTGGAAATGATACCATCGCTTCTTTGAAAGCAGAAGCTGAATTATTGGAAAGCTTGGGTGATAGTCGTCCTGCCACTACTTTACAGCAACTTTTTCAAACTGCTTTAACTGCAGAAGCCGCGTCAAAAATTAATGTTGACAATAAAATAAAACTGATTCATTTTTTTAATGCTAAATATCAAAGCATTGATGTTTTAAATGACCTGCAAATTGAAAACAATGGTGCCTTAAAAAATTGTAACGATGAATTAGGAAAACTTGCGGCACTGCCTGAAAACATTACGAATGCAGAATTGTTCATTACACAATTTGAAGCTACTCAACGGCAGGAAAGAAAGTTGTCTGATGAAATGAATGAATTGCGTGTTGAAAAAAGCAGATTGGAAGGTATGGTGTTTGACACTACTGTTGCAGAATACAATGATTCAATTAGCTTTCTAATGATTGAAAAAGAAAGCAAAATTCAACAAGCTCATTCATTGATAATGGTTAACAACAAGCTCGAGGAAATAATGAATCGAACTGCCGCAAACCCATATCAGTTGTATCACAGCAGAATGCGTGATTATTTAGAGGTATTAACTAATGGAAAATACACTGATATCACAATAGAAAAATCAGTGCC
>CALPIT020000190.1 GCA_943323705.2 Streptomyces griseus | reverse complement strand
CTTTATGGAACAACAACAAAACAAACAGAAAGAATTATAAAACAGTAAGGTAGATTCATGTGTAAGTAAAGGGGTTGGCGTTAGGGGCCGGCCCCTTTTTTGTTTTCCACAAATCCACAATTCTAATATTAAGTAATTGTAATCAGCTTCCTTCATTATTAGAATCTTCGTAAATTTAGAAAACTTCATTTTATGTTATGGAGAAAATTTAACGGCGATTCTATTCAACTCCCCATTAAAGAAGCCGTAGAACAAGCTATCAAAAAAGAATCCCATCAAGGATGTAAACTAAAAGTTTGTATAGGTACAGACAGCCAGGTAAAAGGAAAAGAAACTGAATTTGCAACTGTAATTGTATTTCTCAGAGAAGGCGCAGGAGGTTTTATGTTCATCCATAACGACAAAACCTATCATCAATACAGCATAAAAGAACGCATGCTGGTTGAAGTGGCCAAAAGTATTGAAATCGCTTATGAGCTTTGTGGATTGTTTACCACATATCATGTAGATATGGAAGTACATGCAGACATCAACACCAATCCGCAATTTAAAAGTAACGAGGCATTAAGAGAAGCTATGGGCTATATTTTAGGAATGGGATTTGCATTCAAAGCCAAGCCAGAAGCCTTTGCCAGCAGCTGTTGTGCCAATAAAGTAGTTAATTAATTTTTTTTCGAACTCAATTGTTCATTCACCTCATCGATGTAATTTAATATCTTGTCTTTCCCTGTTTTTTTTGTCGCACTGGTTACGAAATGCTGAGGCAAGAATTGCCATGTTTTTCTCATCGCATCCAAAAAGTCTTTTACATTTTTACTAACGGTACGCTGGTTTTCTTTATCACTTTTGGTAAAAATCAATGAAAAAGGAATTTGCCATTTTTTCAATTGTTCCAAAAATTCAAGATCTATTTTTTGCGGTGAATGTCTGGAATCAATTAATACAAAAATCATGGTCAGATTTTCTCTTTTACGAAGATAGTTTTCAATCATCTGCTCCCATCTCCTTCTGCTGCTCATGCTCACTTTAGCAAAACCATATCCGGGCAAATCCACCAAATACCATTGAGAGGTAATGATATTGTTCCCTTCTCCGCTATCGGATAATATTTCAAAGTGGTTCAACAACTGCGTTTTCCCTGGTGAAGAAGAAGTTTTGGCGAGTTTATCATTATTGCAAAGCATGTTGATTAATGAAGATTTACCAACGTTACTTCTTCCAATAAAAGCATATTCCGGTTTATCTGGTAAGGGACATTTTTCGTAATCTGGACTGCTGATGATATAAACCGCTTTTTTGATGTGCATGTACAAGTTTTGTTAAACAAAAATAAACATTAAATATTCAATACTGGTATAGACTTCGCTTAAGTGGCAAAGGATGTATATTTGCAATCTAATGACAAAATTTGCACACGACGCGGTAGTACCTGATAAAGAGTCTTCATTAAGCAAGAAGGAACAGGTAGCGGGCATGTTTGACAATATTGCCGTGAAATATGATTTCCTCAACCGATTTTTAAGCGGTGGGATTGATATCATCTGGAGAAAAAAAGCAATAAAGCAGCTGAAATCAATTCAGCCCCAATTAATACTAGATGTTGCTACAGGCACAGCCGATGTGGCCATCATGACAACTAAAATACTTGATGTAGATAAAATTATAGGAATAGATATCAGTAATGGCATGCTGGAAATTGGCAGACAAAAAATTAAAAAGCTGCATCTTGAAAATAAAATTGAGCTTTGTAATGGCGATAGCGAGGCAATAAACTTTAATGACAATACGTTTGACGCAGTAACAGTAGCGTTTGGAGTGAGAAATTTCCAAGACTTGGAGAAAGGATTGACTGAAATCAGAAGGGTCTTAAAACCTGGCGGAAAATTGGTTGTGCTTGAATTCAGTCAGCCGCAAATGCCGGTTATAAAACAGATTTATCAATTTTACATGAAAACAATAACACCGGGTGCAGGCAGGTTGTTTTCAAAAAATAAAAATGCTTATCAGTATCTTGATGAATCTATAAAAAAATTCCCTGAAGGAAAATCATTCATTCAGGTTATGGAAAAAACCGGATATCAAAGCACTTACAACAAAAAACTAAGTTTAGGCATATGCAGCATTTATTGCGGAATAAAATAATCATTACGGTATTTTGCATTTGCATTTTACACACGGTTTCATTTGCCCAAAATGAAATTGAACTCAATTTGCCGGAACATGATAACCAAAAATTTCATTTTGGTATTAGTTTGGGTACTAATAGAGCCTATTATCATTTTAATTTCACACCAAGATTTTTTGACCCTGCCAATAATGACAGCGTGCTTGTTGTTGAAAGTTTGCAAAGTACCGGAATCAACCTTGCATGGTTGGTTAACATGAGACTTTCTGATCATTTTGATTTAAGAACCTATCCGCTAAATCTTGTTTTTACAGAAAAAGCATTTCAATATCGTTTAAAATATCCCGACAGGCTTGTTAAAGAAGATACGATTACCACAAGAAAGGTTCAGGGTATAACAATGTCACTTCCTTTTCAATTTAAATTCAGCAGCGACAGGATTAATAATTTCAAAGTGTATATGCTTGGAGGAGGGAAACTAGAATATGATTTCGCTGCGAATGCCGGAGAAAAAAATACTGAAAAACAAATCAAGTTGAACAAATTTGATTACGGACTAGAAGCCGGAATCGGATTTCATTTTTACTTCCCAGTTTTTGTATTCTCACCAGAAATCAAACTAGGATGGGGCTTTAAGAATGTTCATCAACGAGACGAAAATCTTAAATTCTCCAATGTTATCGATCAGATAAAATCAAGAACGATTACGCTTTCTTTTATAGTGGAATAAATAGGGGTTGGGAGTTAGGGATTAGGAGTTAGGGATTGGTTTTCCAATTGTATACCTGATGTTTGAAATCATCCATTACTTTTAAATTACTCGAATTCTTTTGGCTTATGATGTTGGTAATCCTCGTCATAACTTACAAAGAATCGGATATAAATAACGCGGCTTAATCTCATCATCCACGGTTGCAAAACAATCAATACGATGGAATTTGTAATAAGCCACAAAAAAATCCTATTATCATCAGTACTGATGCCGATTAATACCCACCAAGCTACGAAAGTACTTACAGAAATAGCTACAGCCAATGCATAACTAACATATCCAGTACCATACCAAAATCCTGGCTCCATATCATATTTTTGATGGCAAACAGGACAATTGTCGTACATGTCAAATATATGTTTTAAAGAAAATCTTTTGTAAGGATTAGCATCTTTATACATCTTTCCTCTTCTGCATCTTGGGCATCTCATTTTAAATATACTGAGATAATAATTTGGTTTATTAGACATATTGCAAAGGTAAATGGTTAGGTAAGTTTTTTATGTGACATGTGTTACATATCGGACAACCATTTCTAATTTTTTTTTCGCTCTCCTATTTGTTGTCTCCACATCGCATAATACAAACCTTTTTCATCTATTAATTTTTGATGATTGCCCGTTTCCACTACATCGCCTTTTTCAAGTACATAAATTTTATCGGCATGCATTATGGTGCTCAACCTGTGTGCAATTAAAATAGTAATCTGGTCTTGAGCTTTTGAAATTTCAATAATGGTATTGGTGATTTCCTCTTCAGTTAATGAATCTAATGCAGAAGTAGCTTCATCAAAAATGAGAATTCGAGGTTTTCGTAACAAAGCTCTAGCTATAGAAATTCTTTGTTTTTCACCACCGGATAATTTTAATCCTCCTTCGCCAATCATGGTATCGAGACCTTTTTCGGCTCTATCCACCAGATTTGTGCAAGCTGCTTTTTGTAATGCATCATGCAAATCTGCTTCGGTGGCTGTAGGGTTTACAAACATCAAATTTTCTTTGATGGTACCGCTGAACAAATTGGTGTCTTGAGTTACAAAACCTATTTGATTTCTAAGATCATCGAAATGAATTTCTGTTTCATCAAGATGATTATATAAAATTTTACCTTCCTGTGGTCGATACAACCCTACCAACAATTTCATTAAAGTAGATTTGCCACTTCCACTTGGACCCACAAAAGCAATTGTCTCTCCTAAAGAAACATCAAAGCTAATGCCATCAATGGCTTTATGTGTGGCAGACTGGTGTTTGAAACCAACATTATTAAATGAAAGATTTTCAACAATTCCTAATTTCTTTGGATCAGCAGGCTCTTGTTCTGGCGCCTTTTTCATCAGCTTATCAAAATTATTGAGTGATGCTTCAGCCTCACGATAGGATAAAAGAATGTTTCCAATTTCTTGTAACGGACCAAAAACAAAAAAGGAAAAAATCTGCATGGTTACCAATTGACCTGCATCCATTTCATTTCGAAAAATCAACCACATCAGGATGAATAAAATCACTTGACGTAATGTATTTACCAAAGTCCCCTGTACAAAACTGATACTTCTTACACGCTTTACTTTGGTCAATTCAAGTCCAAGTATTTTGTACGTATTTTTATTCAAACGATTTACTTCTTGAGAGGTAAGACCTAAGCTTTTCACGAGTTCAATATTCCTTAAAGATTCTGTTGTAGAGCCCGCCAATGCTGTTGTTTCGCTTACTATATTTTTTTGAATTTGTTTAATTTTTTTACTCAATTTATTGGTAATAAAAGTAAGTACACCAATACCGATTAAGTAAGCAACAGGAATTCTCCAGTTGATAAATAAAGCAGCATATACAAACACAAATACGATTCCTATAATAATTCCAAAAAGAATATTGATGAAATTAATCATGAATTTTTCTACATCAGTTCTTACTTTAGTTAAAATAGATAAAGTTTCTCCACTGCGTTGGTCTTCGAATTCCTGATAAGGCAATTTCATAGCTTGTTGTAAACCAT
>CALPIT020000189.1 GCA_943323705.2 Streptomyces griseus | reverse complement strand
GCTAAAGGAGGTCTGTATCCCGTTACTCAATTGGGAGATGAGTTTGTTGTTAACCTGAATTTTTATTAAATGAAATACTCTAAAGCCAGTTAATACAGCTGGCTTTAGAGTATTTTTTAAAATTAACTAATTACTATTTATAACTTATAATCATGAAACGATACAAAATCACTTTGCTGTTTTTAATAATTGTCATTTCTGGATGCAAATTATATGTCAATCACAAATTCCATTTGGAAAGAAAATTTGATTTTAAAGACAAATCCTCATTTTTGAAATACCTGAAGTCTAAAAAAATATTTGATGAAAATCATATTCTTTATGTAGGCGCCGAAGGATATCAAAACTTTATCATTGAAAAATTACAACAAGACAGCTCAATTATGTATCAAGGTTGTTATGTAAACGATTCAGTGTACATCAACAGAAGCAGCTTGTTAAATGAAAATACATCCTGCATGGGTCGAATTGATCTTGAAATTGCGGCTAATTTTAAACGTACAACAATTCCCGACAGCTTGCTGATTACCGGTAAAAGGATCTCATCTTATCATCTGAAATACCTAAGCGACAACAGCACTTTTTACATGAACCCTCAAAAGAAAATAAACTTGATGCTGGTATATGCTTATTCATTAGGAACATACTATGATGAGCTATATCGTAAAATCATGTTGTTGACAGAAGAAAATGAATCCATTGCCGACACTTACCTGATATGCGTGGATCCTGTTTACCTTTTAAATTAATAATCTTGAAGTATACATGTTTGCTAATAATAACTATCGTCATTTCAATAAAAACAAATGCACAAAAATTAGAATTAACTTCTTTAAAAAGAATTGATCCATTTACAATTATTGCATCTAATTATGTAAGCATGCCTGATTGTAAAATCTCAAACAAAAAGCTATTTGATATTAATAACCCTTATACCTATTTGCAAATAATGGTTGATGAAAATGGAGCCATGTATCAAATGCTTTACCAAACAGACATTACAGATGTAATTGAATATCTATCTATTAGCAACAACGCCAATCATCAATGTTTCAGAATAAAAACAAATGAATATTGTAGCTGTGTAAACAAATCATATGAAGAATCATTTTCTTCTTTGCAAACTTCGGCTACGCTTGACTGTGCGGTTCGAATATTAAAGCGTTGTGCTCAATAAGTTATTTCTTCAAATGATTCCAGCCTTGTGCTACCAATTCGTGTTTATTTCCTGCTCTGGTGATGAGGTGTTTGCCTTCAGCAGGTGCAGTGATGTATCCAATTACAGAGATAGAAGGATTTGATTTTATTTTCTCATAATCTTCTTGAGAAACTGTGAAAAGCAATTCGTAATCTTCGCCACCGCTTAAAGCACAAGCCGTTGGATCAAGTTGTAATTTATAAGCAAATGCTTTGGCTTCTTCATTGAAGGGAAGCTTGTCTTCATAGAGCACACAACCTGTATCGCTTTGTTTACAGATATGCATGATGTCGCTACTGATGCCATCACTCACATCAATCATGCTGGTGGGTATTATTTCTGATGCTGCAAAAAATTCGATAATATCTTTTCTAGCTTCAGGTTTCAGTAATCTACCTATTATATTTGTTTGGCCTTCAAGATCAGGCTGGGCGCCAGTTTCTTCGAAAATCTTTTTTTCTCTTTCCATTAATGTCAAACCTAAGAATGCACCACCTAATTCGCCACTGACACAGATCAAATCATGCACATTGGCACCGCTTCTTTTTACAAAACTATCCGGAGCTACTTCTCCAATAGCAGTGACGCTGATGATAAATCCTTTTTGTGATGAGCTGGTATCGCCGCCAACAAGGTCTACATTGTAAAATTCACAAGCTGCATATACACCTGCATAAAATTCATCCAATGCCTCCAAACTGAATCTGTTACTGAATGCAATGCTAATCACAATTTGCGTAGGAATAGCATTCATTGCATAAATGTCACTAAGGTTTACCACAACAGCTTTGTATCCCAAGTGTTTTAAAGGAGTGTAAGACAAATCGAAGTGAATGCCTTCAATCAACAAATCTGTTGATATTACAGTTTGTCTACCAAAATGATCAATAACTGCGGCATCATCACCTACGCCTAACAGTGAGGAAGCATTCTTAAACTCAATATTTTTTGTGAGGTGTTCTATCAAACCGAATTCACCAAGAGAGCCGATTTCCGTACGCTGATCCATTATTGCTGATTATAAATTATTAAGATTATTTTTCTCCTCTAACGTAAGCCAAAAGCTCATCATGAATTTTCCCATTCGTGGCAAGTATGTGTGGCTGGTAAGGAGAATAATGATTGCCTTCGAAATCAGTTACTTTTCCACCGGCTTCCTCAACCAGTAAAAATCCTGCAGCACTGTCCCATGCTTGTAATTTGTGTTCATAAAAACCATCAAATCTTCCAGCAGCCACCCAGCACAAATCAATAGCGGCGCTACCCAATCTTCTTACCGGTATCCCCTGACGAACGAGTTTTGAAAATACCTGCAAGGGTCCATTTGGACTGTCTAAATAGGTATAAGGAAAACCAGTTACCAGGCAACTTTTGATTACCTGGTCTTTATTGCTTACATGAATGCGTTTCTCATTTAAGTATGCACCCATGCCACGTTGTGCGAAATACAATTCATTCATGAAAGGATTGTAAACAGCACCTAAAATCATTTGGCCATTTTTTTCAACACCAATGCTTACACAACAAATTGGAATGCCATTAGCAAAATTCACAGTGCCATCAATGGGGTCTATTATCCATTTATATTCACTTTGAGTAACGATTTCACCAGTTTCTTCACTTAATATAAAATGATCGGGGCAATCGAATTGAATAGCTTCAATGATGGCTTTTTCAGCTGCATGATCTGCTTCTGTAACCAGATTATTTATCCCTTCTTTGTTTGTAATTTGAAACTGACCATTAAAATAATGCTGTAATTGCGCGGCTCCGGCTTGTACCGCGTTTAATAAAGTACTTTTAAACATACGCAAATATAATGAATTAGGATTTTGAGGGTTATAGAAACAGTATTTGGGTGTATTTAAAACGAATATTAATGTCGTTATTCACGGCTTTCAATCATTTCACCATTTAAATAGTGCGTTCTTTATCAAATAAATCCCTTGATTTTTTGATGATTGATTGAAAAACTGCGTAATTCGTGTTCAAATCAGCAAAGTGAAACTCTCGGTAATTATTGTCAATTATAATGTCAAGTACTTTTTAGAGCATTGCCTCAATGCTGTGAGCAAGGCCTGTAAAAATATTGAGGCAGAAATTATAGTAGTTGATAATGCTTCTACCGATGGCAGCAGATCCTTTCTTGAAGCCAGATTTTCAAACGTCAAGTTTATCTGGAATGAAACCAATCTTGGTTTTTCCAAAGCCAATAATCTAGGATTAAAATTTACTACAGGTGAATACACTTTATTTTTAAATCCTGATACCATTGTACCTGAAGATTGTTTTGAAAAATGTATTGATTTTTTTGAAACACATGCCGACTGTGGCGCTATTGGCGTAAAAATGATAGACGGCAGCGGTAACTTTTTAAAAGAAAGCAAAAGATCATTTCCTACACCTGCTGCTTCGTTTTATAAGTTAACTGGATTACATAAATTATTTCCTACCCATAAAAAATTTGCCGCTTATTATGCGGGGCACCTGTCTGAATCAAACACTGCTTCAGTAGAAGTATTGTCAGGTGCATTCATGATGGTGTCGGATAAAATGCTGAAAAGAGTAAAAGGCTTTGATGAAGATTTTTTCATGTATGGTGAAGATATAGACCTGAGTTATCGTATAAAAAAAACAGGATTTAAAAATTACTTTTTTGCAGATACTACTATCATTCACTTCAAAGGAGAAAGCACTCAAAAAAATAATCCTGAATATGCTGCTCGTTTTTATGGTGCGATGAAACTGTTTGTACAAAAACATTATCAGGAAAACAAGTGGCAACAAAAAATACTGTTGATGGCTATTGCTACAGGTAAAAAAATAACCGAAACTAAAAGAAAATCAAAAGAGAAGTTTCAGAAAAAACAAATCAATCCAAAACCCGCTTCATTATTAATCATTGCTGATCAAATTCGTTTCAATGAAATGATTCAACAAATACGCTTTTCTGAAAAGCCTTTTGTCATAAGCGGTCGCATTACTACAAATAATCGTGATGACAATCCACAAAGCGGCCAAATACATCAGATTGAACAAGTTATTGAAAAAGAAAAAATCAATTATTTGTTATGCTGTGAAAATGGATTATCCTACCAAGATATCATTGAATTGTTTGTTAAACACCATAAAAAAACAGAATTTCTGATTCATGCTCAAAATTGCTCTTCGATAATCGGTAGCAGCAATAAAGAGAATAATGGGATGGCTATTTTACACCAATCACCAGAAAATTGAAATCAGTTTATTGATTCTTTCCATTGTTCAATCACTTCCTTCAAAGTAGAACTGAATTTTTCATTTCGAAATTGTAATGAAATAAACTCTTCTACATTTTTTTTCAAATTAAACTCACGCTGACTAACGGTAAAGAATAACTGTTCTTCTGATAATTTTTTTGCAAGATATTCCTGTTCTGTTTGTCCGGGTGTAGGAATCAAAATCGCTTTCTTTTGTAAAGCCATCAAATCCATCACGGTTGAATATCCTGATCTGGCAATAATCATTTCTGATTGTTGTAAAATCAATGATAGCGCTTCTGCAGGTAAATGGTTTTTGTATTCAAGTTTCTTGTTAGATGTTGTTAAAGCAGTATCACTCTCGGGTAATCCTCTAATCATAAGTACAGCCATATCAAAAACTTCGGATTGCTTCACTATCAGTTTTTCAAAAATGGTTCGCTGTGGCTCTGGACCTGAAATCAAAATTGTTAATGGAAATTTTATAGTAGAG
>CALPIT020000188.1 GCA_943323705.2 Streptomyces griseus | reverse complement strand
CCTCCTCCAATAACTCTCACAAAAACAGAAGTGACCCCAGTAGGCACCGTAAAGCTGTTAGCTCCAACTGTGGTGAAATATTGAACAGTTTGTGCAGTAATTTCTCCAACTAGAGCAATGAAAAAAAGCAAAAGAAATAATAAAGTTCTTTTCATCAATAATTATTCATAGTGTTAACTCTTAAACAAATTGCATTGTGTATTCTATTCTATTGATTAAGCAAAGCAGTAATATCTTTAAGATTATTACTTAATATATCTAGTGCTTAGAATGACTATAGGGTTCAAAATGCATTTACTCAAACCTTCTAAAAGTACAAAAAACTGACAATTCATTAGGATTTTATTTCATTAATTGTAACTAATAAAAAAAATAATTGATTTTCAATAGAATACAGACAATCAAGCGGACTATAAACAAGTATTATTGCTTTTTCAACAATTGAATTTGCATACAATCCGCTGTTGAACTACTTTTTGTTATACAAAATTGATAAACCCCTGAAGTCAAGTTTGAGGATAAGGTAAGATTTAAAAAGCCTGTATTAATTGATTGGGGAAGCTCCCCTTTTTGAACAAGCTGGCCTGCCTGAGAATAAAGATTCCAGAAATATTTAGATGCAGGATCTTGATTGAAAATTTGTAAATGAATCACATTCCCAGTCACCGGATTAGGATTAATTTCAAAATTATTTTTTTCACTTACATTGACAATGAAAATTTCACTGAAATAATAACTACCTCCTAATTCAACTGCCCTGATTCTATAAAACAATTTTCCTGTCTCCTTACCGTGATCTATGAATTGATATTTCAATTGACTGGATGAAACAAACGATCCAATCAATGAAAATTCATTCCCATCATTGCTTCTCTCAATTTCATAATGATCAATATTCATTGAATTAGCAACCTCCCACATTATTTTCTTAGAACCATCTGCCAACAATATCCCATTTACTGAAATAAAATCTACTGGTAATGCCTGTACAGTTTTAAAAACAATTTTAAATCTATCTGGTGCAAATGATAACAAATCATCATTCACATTGAAATTATAGAATGTAGTATCAACATTACTGATGATCGTTTCAATGCCATTATACTTATCGAGTAACACTGCAGCATATTGATTGTTAATTATTCCTACTGCAGCTATTCGTAACTGATAGTTTTGTTTTTTCATATTGCTCATCACAAAATGAAAGGTATCACCTGCTAGAGGCATCGATCTTGATTCAACAGATAATTTTTTTGAACAAGAATTGATACCGAAATTCTCTCCGCTATTTAACATCTTCAACGCGTCATGAGAATCGTATTCGTTACTTTCAATACTGTCCAAAACAATAAAATTACCATCAGCCATTTTATCGTTAATACCGGTGGCCGTGTACAATAAAGTATGAATAAAAGTATGCGGCGTAACCAGATTTTCATTCCTGAAAGTAGTTTTGCTACCTGTTGTTTTAGCAGATTCATCAAAAGAAATGGTGCCGCCTGAATTAGCACCTGTTGCATGTATAAAAAAAGACTGTCCTGACTGAATAGTCGTACAAGGAATAGCATTGTTATAATTTTCCGTTCCACCTGGTACAGGCCTGTAACCATTTACACTACTAATAGTTTGGAACCCGCCTAAATTGTACGAACCTGCCAATAATGGATCCCAAACATAGAAAGTATTATCAACATTATTGCCTGTGATGTTTACATAACGGAAATCAATAGCCGAAGCATAAGGATTCCCAACACTTTCAAATCGATTGGCAGCAACTGTGGTTGTAGGTGGCAATTCACCTGAAGAAGCTGTGTATAATTTTCCTTTGGCTCTTAAAACAGTGGGCACAGCAGCTGCCGAAGATGTGATGACAGAACGATCACCTCTGACGAAAACAAAATATCCTTTTTTATTGGCTATTGGAATAAGTGTACTGCTCACTCCTACCCATGAAGAATCTGCCGCATTATATGTTTTCATCGTTCCACCGGAAGGAGTAAAGAAATCAAACCCAAGTGCATTACTTCCAGCTGTATTCGAACCCAAATTACTTGTTATTGTAGTCCCAAATCCAGGGTAGCGATTTTGATTAAACGAAGTCGCAGAATCTTGCCAAGCTTGTTTAATAGTTTGAGTGCCGTTTATAGGTACTGATAAAAACTGCCAAGATTTACCATGCGTCAAACCTGTTGGAATATATCTTTCTACTGTTACATCGCCATTGATGATTTTACTTGTAAGGTTACCAACAGATGCGGTACCGTTTTCGTTCGACTTTAAAGTTAGATACCCATTTGTATTTAATTTATATCCAGAATTAGAAAAATTCAAAGTCTGATATACATCTAACGCGCCTAGCAACGAAACGCCGGATAGATTACTATTGCCAATTTCAAGATTCAAAACATTATTGTCGAGAAATAAATTTGCCGGAATAGACTGGCTTATACTTCCATTCAAACAAAATGTCCCATTAGATGCATCGATAAAACCATTGTTTTTTGTGATGGTTCCGTTTACTCCTAAAACAGCATTAGTGTCGAGTGTGATAAGAATTGTATTAGAAGTGCCGGATAAAATGATATTCCGGACTACAGTTGTATCCGTAACATGAGCAAAAAATGGATTGCCACTAGACATGATGATATCACGATTCACATCAGGCTTTACATTTGCTTCCCAGTTGGTTGCATCATTCCATAAAGTTGAATATCCTCCAATCCAGTTGGCAGTGTTCGCAGTTACAAATTCATCGCAACCCATATCAGGATTGATCAAATTTCTTGAAGTATTATCTATATCAAAATCATAACCTGAAATTGTTGAACCCAGATTGTTTAAGGAGTTATTTAAGCTATTACTAAGATGTAAATCCGTTGCAGATATAAACTGGGGCAAGATATTTACAGCAGCACCTTCTTTAGCAGTTGCAGTTCTCCATGCCGCCAAAGTTGTAGCACGAGTTACCGAATTGTATATAAAGCCAAATAATTTAAAGCCCCTACTTCCTGTTGGGTTAACAGCATAATCATTATAATTAAGTTGTGTAAACTGATTTGCATTTGCAGAAACCATTATTACAGTTGCACCAAAACCAACTGAATCTTTAAGGCCTAAATTATTGACCAAGATATTATTTCTAATATCGGCACTTGAACCCGATTTCAATCTGATACAAGCTGATATAGCTCCAGGTTTATTTAAAGTATTTGTAAATCCAGTCACACCTCCCAAATAAATAGAATTATGATAAATACTGATGCCACTTTGATTGGTAGTACTATTTAAAATGATACCGGCAGGATTTTCAAGATTGAAAGTAATACTCGCCTGGTCATTTCCATCTCCAGAAATATTTGAAATCATGTTGTTGGCAATAACAATGTTGGCGTTCAAAATACCTGTTCCAATATAAATACCATGAGCGCCACAACCCTTCCCCGCTGTATTATTTATACTGAAAATATTATTGCCAATAACCCTTGTATTTTTCACATCCGTGCTGATAAAAATACCTTTGTCGCTGGTACTATCAAGCCTTTTGAAATTCCCGATTTTATTTTCTTTAATCAAAGCACCATCTGTTCCTTCAAGGTAAATACCACATTGTTGAATCGAATCAGAAGGACCTGCATTCGATAAGTCATTGGATATAAAATTCACACCTGTGCCATTCAAATTAACCGGAACAGCTCTGCAGTAAATCCCATAAATCCCTCGTTTGAAAGAGTTGTTTTCGATATTGACATTTGAGAAATAACCTGCTGAAGGCGGATTGGTCATTGTAGTGTCTGAAATAAGAAGTATTGACCTATCGGAAATCCCATTAGTAAGATTACAATTTTTTATGCCACAGTTAGTAACCGGAGTTATACCCACAGAACCAAACAAAACAACTCTTGGGTGTAATAGGTTTGTATTTGTTATTGTTAAGTCTCTTGAAGTAGTTCCATTGTTTGACCCATCTATATAAATATAATCACCTAATATTCTTAAAACCGAACCATTGGCAACTGAACCAGAAATAATCGCTGTAACATTTGCTGCAGGTCTAATCGTTAGAGTTGAAATTGATGAAGCGCTTGAATTCTTTTTGAAAATAAGCGGAAAAGATTCTCCAGTGTTGTAGTTACTGCTAATAAGCAAAAAAACAACATGTCCATTGAGCGTTGAATTGTTATACGTATTAATTGCGTCTGTTAGTGTTACAAAGTTGCCACCCACACCAACGGTGTAAGTTCCAGAAAAGACAGTATTTTGTTTTGCAAATACAGAAATTGAAAATAGTGTGAATGTAAAAAAGCAAAATAAAGCAAATACAAATTTGCTTCCCAAATCGATGATTTGAAATGTATTAAAAAGTATGTGATTACCTTTTTGTTTCATAATTGAGCCTTCGATCCAAGAGGTTGATTGAATGGGTCAACATAGAATTAATCGTGGAAATAAAGTAAGTAGGATTTTCTGTAGATGATGGATGATTTTCGGAGTATGCTTTAACAATACGAAGATATTTTAAATTAACAAGGAAAGCAAGTTTTTTGAGATGATTCTGGTCGTGTTACTTGTCTAATTGAATCATTTTTTTCACCGCAGAGAATCGGAGTATTTTGAGTTTTCGCAGAGATAGAAAAAATGTGGTAAAAACGCAACATCCCTCTCAGGAGTCATTTCAGAGAAGTCCGATTTACCCAACCTTTTTAACCCTTTGAACTTTTGAACCTTTTGAACAAAATTACTATCCAGCTTATCCAGCCTATCCAGCATCCAGTATCCAGTATCCAGCATCCAGCATCCAGTCACCCCCCCCATAAAAAAGCGCCCTTATTCAGGACGCTCTTTTTAGGTGTTCATGTGTGTGTTATAGGAAACTACTTTACTAATATATTTTTTATAGTTTTTAAACCATTGGCAGAAATGAATTCAAGTTGATATTCACCTGAAGCCAAACCGCT
>CALPIT020000187.1 GCA_943323705.2 Streptomyces griseus | reverse complement strand
GTTACACATGGACTGTGAATAGTCAAGTATATGCTCAATCAGGAAGCTACACATCAGTAAGCGGATGTAACACAGAGATATTGAATCTTACCATTACTGCAAGTACAAGCAACACAACAGTTGCAACTGCTTGCGGTAGTTACACATGGACTGTGAATAGTCAAGTATATACTCAATCAGGAAGCTACACATCAGTAAGCGGATGTAACACAGAGATATTGAATCTTACCATTACTGCAAGTACAAGCAACACAACAGTTGCAACTGCTTGCGGTAATTATGTTTGGTCTGTCAATGGACAGACATATACATTAAGTGGTAATTATACATATGTGAATGGTTGCAATACACAATATCTTGTTCTAGTAATTAATTCAAGTAGTGTGGCTGCTACAGCAGCAACTGCGTCTTCGACATCTGTATCATCTGGTACTTCAGTGACATTATCAGTAAGTGGCGGTTCATTAGGAACAGGTGCTTCATGGAAATGGTTTAGTAGTTCATGTGGTGGTACACTTGTTGGTACCGGCACAAATGTTAATGTTACCCCTACAGCAACTACGATTTATTTTGTGCGAGCTGAGGGAAGTTGCAATACGACAAACTGTGCTTCAGTCACTGTAACTGTTCAGTCTGTCTCAGCTTGTGGACCAACTGCTGTTATATCCAACGTAATTGGGAATTCTGTATGTTCTGGAAGGCAGGTAGTTTTGACTGTTCAAGGTACTCTCGGGACAAGAGCTTCTTGGAAATGGTACAAAGGAGGTTGTGGATCGGGAGCATCTATTGGATCTGGAACTACGATAACAGTAACACCTTCATGCAATACGACTTATTTTGTAAGATCTGAGGGTGGTAGTTGTGGTACTACAACTTGCAAGTCGATAACAGTTTCAATTTTAACGGTACCTTCAACTCCACAAACTATAGCTGGAATATCTTCAGGTTTATGCAGAAATAACGGTGTGAGATATAGTATTGCTGCGGTTTCAGGTGCAACATCATATGTATGGACAGTTCCTACAGGAGCTACAATTGTTTCTGGACAAGGTACTACTTCAATTAGTGTCAATTATGGATCTTCATTAGGTTCAAATAGTTCATGTGGATCGGCATCTGTTTGTGTAAAAGCAGTTAATGCCTGCGGCAACAGTTCAAACAAATGTTTGTCTGTAAGTTTGATCCCAACAGGTTCATGTGGATCAATTGTCGGTCCAACCAAAGCATGTATAAATATAAATGCCAATTACAGTTGTACAGCAGTTGCCGGAGCTACTACATATACATGGGCAGTACCAACAGGTTGGATTATACTGTCGGGACAAGGGACAACGTCTTTGGTTCTCAAGCCAGGAACAACTCAAGGTACAGTAAAAGTAACGCCATCAAATAGCTGCGGGAATGGAACTTCCAGCTCAAAATCAGTAAAGGCTTCTTCATGTTCAAGTCCTGTTTATACAAAAGGGACTGTTGAAACAAATGATATCGTTATCAAAGACATCAGTGTTTGGCCTAATCCGGCTTTCAGTTTCATTAATTTGGATAATGGAGGGCTGGTTGCAGAGAAAATTGAAATAATTGACGCTTTAGGAAGATTGGTTTTGATGTCGAGTTGGAATTCAAGATTAGATATCAGTAAATTGAAATCTGGATTATATCTGATCAGAGTGTACACAAATGAAGGTGTAAAAGTAAAAAGACTCAAAGTAATTAACTGATTTGATTTTGATTAAAAAGCAAAGGTTTATATTTTATAAGCCTTTGCTTTTTAGTCAATCGATTATTAAGAATCAAATCAGAGTGAAAGCAACTTACTTTAATTTCAATTTCACATTTTTAATGTGAAATTGAAATTTACTTGATTAATTTTTCAGTATTGGTTAAGATTTCAGCGATATGATTTCCGCTTGGCAAATTTGCTGGAATTGTTTAGATGGAAGTAGGATCGTTTGATGAGTTGATGTCAGTATTTTTCTGATTCTACATCGTCACCCTCGTTGTTTTACCCGTTGCCAATTACAAAAATGCTGTCGTATCAATCGTGCATCACAATTATAGTGTTTAAATTAGTGGTTACCGTTTTGATGACAACTGGCGTAGGAAAATACGTTGCCATAACTCTTGCATTTCTTGTTTGGGTAAATTGAAGAATCACATTATCACAAAAACTCATCGTCACATCATCAAATTATCCAATCTTTAAATCCTCCTAATCCCATCTCCAATTTTCACATCATAATATTTCACATCAATGTCGAATGTTGATTTGTATTTTTCGGTCATTAGTTGAATGAGAGATTCCTTAGCGTCATTCTTTAATAATATCAAGCAACAGCCGCCGAAGCCGCCGCCCATCATACGAGCGCCTGCAACAAAAGTTTGATCTAATGCAATTGTTACAATGAAATCACTTTCAGCACAGCTGACTTCGTATTCCTCAGATAAGCCTTTGTGGGTTGCGGTCATGGTTTTGCCTAGCAATTCGTATGCTTTGTCGTTTAAAGCATTTGCAGCTATGGCAACACGACTGATTTCTGCAACTACAAAATGGCAACGCTTGTAAATGGTTTCACCCAGTTTATGTTTTAATTGTTCAATCATGCTAGCTGTACAATCTCTGAAATTTTTCACTTCTGGGAAATGTTGTTTAATGATGCGAATGCCTTCTTCCACTTCATTACGCCTGTCGTTGTAGCCGGATGTGAGGTGTGTATGTTTAACGCAGGTGTCAAATAACAGTAACCCGTAATCGCCCAAATTAGCGTCATAGTATTCATAATCTAACGTGTTGCAATCTAGTTTAATTACTTTGTCTTTTTCTCCAAATACTGATGCAAACTGATCCATGATGCCGCATTTTACGCCGGCGAAATGATGTTCGGCTTGTTGACCTATTAATGCAATGTCCTTTTTAGAAAGCCCTAAATGAAATGTGTCATTCAAAGTAAATGCAAATCCACATTCCAATGCAGCAGAGGAGGACAAGCCTGCACCCATAGGAATTGTACTGCTGAAAGCCAATTGAAATGAGGGGAGTATTATATTTCTTTTTTTGAATTCATTGAGCACTCCCAAAAGATAGTTCATCCATATTTTGTTGATGGGCATCAATTCGTCATCAATATTAAGTGAGTATTTGTCATTCATATCAATAGCAACTATTTCAATCTTATTGTTGTTGCTCTTGCGGATCGAGAAACATACATATTTATCAATTGCTGCGGGCAAAACAAAACCATCGTTGTAGTCTATATGTTCACCTATGATGTTGATGCGACCGGGCGCGAGATATACTGCATCAGGCTCGTTTTGAAAATGTGAAATGAAATGCTTTTTATTGTTTTCTATGAGTTGTTCTTGCATGAATTTTTTTTTATTGCTGCATTAAAGGTAAGACTGCAGACGTCAATCCTGTTGCAGTTGCTGTTATGTTGATATTACCTTTTGAGTTTCCAGAAAGTATGATTATCTGACATTTTCCATTGAACAAACTTCTTTCCCAATTACCTGGCGTGCATTTATCTGATTCATGTGAACTTGGATCACCATTTCCTGTACCGATGATTTTCGCGTCGCCTGTTATATTGAATTTGATATTGTTGTTGGCATCAGGTACTTCTCTGCCTTTCGCATCAACAACCGAAATATTTACAAGCGTTCCATCCTTGCCATCAGCAGTAATGATATTTTTTTC
The DNA here is from genome assembly GCA_943323705.2 of Streptomyces griseus. GTDB lineage: Bacteria > Bacteroidota > Bacteroidia > Chitinophagales > Chitinophagaceae > Ferruginibacter. The sequence continues at coordinate 1,277 of CALPIT020000187.1, read as the reverse complement.
AGCAGTGAGTATGAGTTGATTCGCTTCACCTGTGGACTCGATTTTTGAAATTATTTTTCTGTCATTTTTATATCCTATTGCTTTTAAAGTGCCGGGTTCGTAAATGACATTCCATTTTAAATGGCTATTGACTTGCATTTTCTTTTTACCCAAACTTTTTCCATTCAAAAATAGTTCCACTTCTTCTGCATTTGAATTTACCCAAACTTCTATTGTTTTTCCTTTTTTTTCAGGCCAATTCCAATGTGGGGAAATATGTAAGACATCCTCATTACTCCACCAGCTTTTATAATAGTAATAAATATTTTTAGGGAATCCGCATACATCCATGATGCCAAAATGCGAATTGATGTTTGGCCATTGATAAGGAGTGGGTTCGCCGCGGTAATCAAATCCTGTCCAAACAAAACCTCCCATCCAGTAATCGTTATTTGCGGCTAATGTCCACCAATCTTCAGCTTTGCTCGCCCACCATGGCGCGGTAATATCTTGGTCTGGTAAATAAGCACGGATGCTGTCTTTTTCATAGATTCCTCTAGTGGTAACGGTGCTGCCCATTTCAGAACCAATTAACAGCTGCTCGGGATGGTCTTTGTGATAATCTGCTACGCCATATTGGCGATAATTAAATCCTCTAACAGGAATTACCTGATTGATCCCTTGGAATACATTGGCAAGATCTGCGCCGTATGTGCAGGTTCGCGTTGGATCTAATTTTTTTTGAAAGGAAATAAAATCCTGTGCAATTTTTCTTCCATGTTCTGTAGTCTGAATCCATCCTTCTTCATTGCCAATCGACCACATGAATACGGAAGGATGATTTCTGTCGCGCTTTATTAATCGTTCAAACTGATTTATATATTCTGGACTACTATTTAGCAAACGTTGTTCATCCATTACGAGCATGCCCAAACTATCACAGGCGTCAAGCAGTTCGGGTGTTGGCGCATTGTGACTTGTGCGATAGGCATTGGAGCCCATTTCTTTCAGTTTTTTAATTCGGTAATATTGAATGAAATCTGGAAGCGCACTACCCACACCAGCATGGTCTTGATGATTACAAGTGCCTTTGATTTTTACATGTTCGCCATTAAGGAAAAATCCTTTGTTGGCATCGAATGCAAGTGTACGAATACCAAATCTTGTGGAAATTTGATGGACAATTTTTTCATTCATTTTTATTGCAACATAAGCTCGGTATAAATATGGGTCATCCAGATTCCATAAATGACATCCATCGACTTTTAACTCATGTTTAAAACTTAGGTTTCCATTTT
>CALPIT020000186.1 GCA_943323705.2 Streptomyces griseus | reverse complement strand
TTCGTCGCCACAAAAAATTGATTTCGGATTTTCTTTGAAAAATTTTTCTTCAATTGGATTTTTTAAAACAACAACGTCAGTGATGTCTGTAACGAAAATATTCTCAAGAAGTTTTAGGTGTTGTTGTATAAAATTTTTATAAACGAAATATCTAAATACATTAGGATTGAATTGAGTGTTGTACTCAATTTTTACAAAGGAAATGTAATCATTCTCGAATTTTTCGCAGGTTTCTTTTTTAAAGTTATTATGGAAAATAACACCACAGAGTTTTGAATCCGCAACTGATTCTGCCCAATTTTTAACCAACTCATAATTGTCACAATCTAACGTCATGTTTCTGTTTACGTCAAACACGCCAGTGATGTGGCAAGCCATTATAATATTTGTATCTATAGAAATTGGTTTTGCTTCAAAATTCATCATGAGTTGAGTGTGTAGATAAATTTTTGTTTTTCATTGATGAACAAATACTAGTAGGAATATTTCTGTAATAAATGTAGGTTCTTAGATCTGCTTTTTTTACACGAAAATTTAATTTTGCTTTTTCAAAAAAATCAGCATCAGCTGCGAAACCACTTTTGAAGTTAATCCTTGAAAAAACTTTTTTACGGCCAAATAGTGTACCAAATAAAACACTATTATCCAAGTGGATGAGTTTAGTTAAATCATTTTTGTCAGGAACATAAAAATCATTTACGTCATCAACTATAGTAGAAGACTTAGAACAAATTAAATCATAATTATCAATAGCACGGAGGCAGGCAGATAAGTGGTTGGGTTTGTATTCATCATCGCTATCTAAAATGGTGATGTATTCGCCGACGCAATTTAGAACACCTCTATTAATTGATTCCGATTGTCCCCGATTACTATGTCTGATATAAATTAATTTATCTTCATTTTTTTCTACACACGATAACAGTAATTCTCGGTTATTTTCTTTGCTTCCGTCATCGATAATAATTAATTCGAAATCTTGAAAATCTTGGTTTAACACTGAATCAATGGCGCGTTTTATATATGCGAAGTCGGTATTGTAAACAGCCATTAAAACCGAAATTTTTATTGGGGATTTCATAAAGTTGTGCTTATTAGACGGTCAAATAAAGTCGTAATCTGCGAAGTTGAATTAATTTTTTCGTAATTGATTTATTTAATGCGGTATTATTTTCTCTTTTATATATGAAACAAGAATTATTATAACTATATCTACTGTTGATATTTCAAATTATTTAGAAATACACCTAGATAGCAATCCTCATTTGTATGTTGATGAGGCTTTCAGTTTTAATTTTTTTGATTTCTTCATGTGAAGAAAGGTTTAAATCCATGTAAACAATGGGGATACTTGATACAACTATCTTGCATGGTATGTAAGACCTAATTGGTTTGACTCCGGTATTTTCCAACAATTAATATGATTACAGAAACATCGTTAACACTGTTTTTTTCAGGGGAATCCATTATAAAATTTGATAGTTTGACAAATTTTTTGAATATAGTTAGCTAATTGGATAAAATTATGATACTTAAGACTTTTATTTTTTAAATATCTGAAAATCATATGTTTACGATTTTTCGAAATTTCGGAATAAAAATGTTACCAAAATAATTTTGTAAAATAGACTAATGTGTTTATTTTACACAATACAAAATTAATTTTATGAGAAAAACGCTACTAGTCCTTACTAGTTTTTTATTCAGTCTTACTACATTTTCACAATTATTAAGCTGGACGCCTACTTTTCCAACCGAGTCTACTACAACGTTTACCATTACCATGGATGCTTCCAAAGGTAACAAAGGGTTAAACAATTACGCAACTACCAGTGACGTGTACGTGCACACAGGAGTAATTACCAGTGCCAGTACTTCTTCTTCTGATTGGAGGTATGTCAAGTTTAATCAGGTGTTCACCGCTACCAATCCAGCATTAGCGGCTACTTATATTGGTGGCAACAGATGGCAGTTCACCATCACAGGTGGCATTCGTGCTTTTTATGGTGTGCCTGCTGGTGAAACCATTTTGAAAATTTCTATTCTATTTAGAAGTGGTAATGGATCGCTTGTTCAAAGAAATACAGATGGTAGCGATATGTATATTCCAGTCTCTACAACGGCTCTTGATGCTAGAATTACAAATCCATTTAAACAACCAACTTTCAATCCAAAAGCAGAGCCTATTACAAGAGTAATTGGAAATACAATTGCCATTTCAGGCGCTTCAAGTGCAGCCGCTACATTGAAATTGTTTTTCAACGGCACGTTGATTCAGACCGCTACTGCAGCTACTACAATTACTGCAGCAACTGCACCTACAATTACAGTTTCAGGTACGCAGACAATTATTCTTGAAGCAGCTGTAGGTACAACCTTTAAATATGATACTATTAAATTTTATGTTCCTGGAACTATAACTGTTGCTGCTTTGCCCCCAGGTGTCAGGGATGGAATAAATTATGAAGCCGATAGTACAGCAGTCACCTTTGTTTTATTTGCTCCCGGCAAATCGAGGATATCCATCATTGGCGATATCCCAGGTAGCAATTGGGATGAGGTAGCAAATTATCAAATGAAAAAAACGCCTGATGGAAATTATTGGTGGTTAAGGGTAACAGGGCTTACTCCCGGTGTAGAATACTCGTTTCAATATCTCATCGATGGAAATTTATCTGTTTCAGACCCGTATGTAGAAAAAGTGCTCGACCCATGGAACGATAGATTTATTTCTGCTACTACTTTTCCAGGACTGAAACCTTATCCAACCGGATTCACTACTGGTATTGTTGGAATTATTCAAACTAAAGCACCATCTTATACATGGAATATTGCAAATTTCACCAGACCTGATAAGAAAAAAATTGTCATCTATGAATTATTATTGAGAGATTTTATTGTAAACCACGACTGGAAGACATTAAGAGATTCCATTAATTATTTTAAAAACTTAGGGATCAATGCCATTCAGTTAATGCCCATAAATGAATTTGAAGGCAACAACAGTTGGGGATATAACCCTGATTTTTATTTTGCTCCGGACAAATATTATGGCCCTAAAAATGATTTGAAACAATTTATAGACTTGTGTCATGCAAATGGTATCGCTGTGTTAATGGATATTGCATTAAATCATTCATTTGGACTTTCTCCAATGGTGCAGATGTACTGGGATTCTGTGAATAACAGACCGTCAGCTACAAGTCCTTGGTTCAATCCTGTTGCTAAACACGGATTTAATGTAGGCTACGATTTCAATCACGAAAGTTTGGCTACTAGATATTTTACCAGCAGGGTGATGGAACATTGGTTGGTGAATTATAAAATCGATGGTTTCCGTTTTGATCTGTCGAAAGGATTTACGCAAACTCAAACTTGTGATAATGGGGGTAATAATTGTAACGTAGGTTCGTGGAGTGCATATGATTTATCTCGTGTCAATATTTGGAAAAGATATTACGATACCATGCAGCTTAAGGCACCTGGTTCAATTCCCATTCTAGAACACTTTGCAGACAATTCGGAAGAAATTGATTTATCAAATTATGGATTCTTACTTTGGGGAAACTTGAATAGTAATTTTGCTCAAACTACCATGGGTTTTGTTTCGGGTTCAGATTTGTCTTATGGATTGCATATCAATCGTGGTTGGTCAAATCCTCATTTGATAACTTATATGGAAAGTCATGATGAAGAAAGGGTAACGTATAAAAACATTTCATTTGGAAATGCTTTCAACGGATACAATACCAGGGATACCAATGTAGCACCCAAAAGAATGGAGCTGGCTCATGCACTGATGTTGTCGATGCCTGGGCCTAAAATGATATGGCAATTTGGAGAACTAGCCTACGACTCTTCGATTAATTTTTGCCAAAATGGTACAACCAGTACAACTTGTCGTACAGATCCCAAGCCTATCAGATGGGGTTATTTTCAAGATGCAGAAAGAAAGTCTTTGTACACACTTATTGGCAACATGAATAGGCTTAGAAACAATGCAACATTCTCTCCTTTGTTCACATTTGGTAATATCGGTTACAATTTGACAGGACTTATAAAAACAATCAGTGTTACACAGGGCGGGGTCGGCATCATGACAGTAGCAAATATGGATGTGGTTGCACAAACGGCAACCGTCACTTTCCCCATCTCCGGCACTTGGTATAATTATCTTTCCGGAGGAACTTTTGCTGCTACAGGTGCTGCACAATCGTTTACTTTAAACCCTGGAGAATATAGGGTTTATACTAATCAGTTAGTGCCACTTTGTAACTTGACCATGGTATTAAATAACGGAGTAGATACAGTAAACACTTGTACATCTCCTTATGTGCTCACTGCGCCATCAGGTTATCAAACTTATTTATGGAATACAAACGCGACTACTGCTTCAATAAATGTAACTACAACAGGTTGGTATAAATGTACAGTAACGCAAAATGGTTGTAGTGCTAATGATAGTGTTTTTATTAAGGTTGCAACTGCTGTGGCAACGCCAACTTCTATCTTAGCAAGAACTGGAACCTTCACACCATGTATCAATGACACAATTTCTTATACTGTTGTAAGTCCTTTGCCATCATCAACTCAAACAACTTCTGCTAAATACAGATGGACTCGTCCTGTTGGTACAACAGTTTTGCTCACCAATGCAGATAGCTCTCAAATCAGAATCAGATACGATGCTACATTTGTTGGTGGTACCTTATCAGTGGCAGGAGTAAGCTCATGTGGATTAGCAGGAACTGCATTTTCAACTACATTGAGATATGGTGTTCCAACGCCAACAGCGATTACCGCTCGTACAGGAACATTTACACCATGTATCAACGATACGATAACGTACACGGTTACCAGTCCAGCGGCATCAGCTACTCAGGTTGCGCCAGCAAGATTCAGATGGGTACGTCCAGTAGGAACAACGGTTTTATTAAGCAATGCAGATAGCTCTCAAATCAGAATCAGATACGATGCTACATTTGTTGGTGGTACCTTATCAGTGGCAGGAGTAAGCTCATGTGGATTAGC
>CALPIT020000185.1 GCA_943323705.2 Streptomyces griseus | reverse complement strand
TTCAAGAATATGCTAATTGGTTAGGTATAGATTTGGGATTTCAAAAATTTGAAGATGAGCTACTTTCTTTACAAACAATGTATGGTCCAAATCATGGAACTATAATTTTATGTAAATCCGACAATGAATATATTGCCTGTGTTGCAGTAAGGCCCATAGACGATAAAACTGCTGAACTAAAACGAATGTATGTTAAGCCCGATTTTCATCGTAAAGGAATAGGAGAAGAGCTGCTTCGACTTTCATTGGCATTTGCAAAAAAAGCAGGGTATGAAAAAGCAAGATTGGATACCTTAAATACCATGTTGCCCGCAATGAATCTGTACAAAAAAAATGGCTTTATGGAAATTCCTGCTTATTACTTCAATCCAGAGCCTACCGCAGTTTATTTTGAAAAATCGCTTTAAATATTTTTAGGATAGTCGAAGAAAAGGAAAGTCTTTTTTGAATCGGCAAATTTCTCCCAACTGTCAATTTCTGATTGCACAGCAAACACGCCGCAAGTAGGCATATTATCTATATAAACATCTTCATCCATTGAGTTTACATATTCGGAAATACCAGGGTTGTGGGTAAATACGGCAATTGCATTAAAATTGTCGTCAGTTTTTGCAACAACATTTCCTATAGTAGCAGCAGGAGCATGATATAGCTCTTCTTTGAAAATAATATCTTTCTTATCTACAGAAAAAACTTTACAGAAATGCTCGCAGGTTTGTCGGGCTCTTAATGCAGGACTACTGATGAAAGCATCTATCTTGATTTTTTTATTCAACAATCGTTTTGCCATTTCAGGAGCATTTTCATGTCCTCTGTCATTTAATGATCGCTCAAAATCTGATTGATTGAAGTCGGCCCAGCTGCTTTTGGCGTGTCTTACGATATAAAGTGTTTTCATTTTTATATATTCTAATAGCCCCTTACATTTTTACCTTCTAGATAATTGTGTAATGCTTTGTTGCAAACTTTATTTCCTCCCGGGGTAGGATAGTTGCCGGTAAAATACCAATCACCTTTATTATTTGGACAAGCCTCATGCAGTGTTTCAATGGTTTGGTAAATTACTTCAACCGGAATTGTAAATTCCGAAGGGGTAATTAACTCGGCAATTTTATCTGATATTTCCTGAAGTGTAAATGGCTTGTAAATCTGACGAACAAGATTTTCTGTATGTAGGCTGTTGCTAGCTTCCAGCGATTTGTATTTTTCTTTTAAAGTAGTCAATACATCTTCCATTCCTCTTTCTTTAAGCAACGCGATAGCGGCTTTAAAGGCAACGAAATCCCCCAACTTACTCATGTCAATTCCGTAGCAATCCGGGTAACGTATTTGAGGAGCAGATGATACCACAATTATCTTTTTGGGCTTTAGTCGGCCTAACATTCTGATGATACTCTCTTTTAAAGTGGTGCCTCTTACGATACTATCATCTATAACCACAAGTGTATCGGTATCTTTTTTTACTGTGCCATAAGTAATGTCGTAAACGTGTTGTACCATTTCATTTCGGCTATTGTCTTCCGTTATGAACGTCCTTAGTTTAACATCTTTTATTGCAATCTTTTCAATTCTCACTTTTCGGCTGATCATTTCCGTTAGTTTCTCTTCATCAAAATCTTTTTGCCAGCTGAGAATTCTCTCAGTTTTGATTTTGTTGAGATAGTCTTCGGCTCCTTTGATCAATCCATAGAATGCGATTTCGGCAGTGTTTGGTATGAATGAAAATATGGTGTTTTTAAGATCGTAATCTATAGATTTTAAAACGATATCGCTTAGGTTGTAACCCAAGGCAATTCTTTCTCTGTATATTTTTTCGTCACTGCCCCTGCTGAAATAAATTCTTTCAAAGCTGCAGGCTTTTCTTTCTTTGGCTTCGGTAACTTGTTCAATACTGTAGTTTCCATCTGCTTTGATGATCAGGGCGGTTCCGGGCATTAATTCTTTTACTTCATTCTCCTCAAGGTTGAATGCCGTTCGGATAGCGGCTCTTTCGCTAGCTGCAACTATAATATCATCGTTGATATGATAGTAAGATGGTCTGATACCATGTGCATCTCTTACGATAAAGGAATCTCCGTTTCCTATCATACCCGCAACATGAAATCCGCCATCAAATAAAGGAACAGCTTTTTTAAGTACGGATAAAATATCAGTTTCACCAGGATGGGCTTCATCTTCCATTACCAGAAAATGATTCATCACTTCCAACATCGCAGCCAAATCACTTTGTTTCTGAAACTCATCCGGTTGATGTGAGATTTCCTTAAAAAGTTCTTCTGTATTAACTAAGTTGAAATTTCCGGCTAATGCAATATTTCGTGAAGGAACAATATTTTGTTTGATGAAAGGATGACAAAAAGCAATGTCATTTTTTCCTTGAGTACCATATCTTAGATGACCTAGCAATATCTCCCCCAAAAAATTAAAATGACCTTTTAACAGTCCAGGGTGATTTTTTATATCTGTTTGATTTTTTTCAATTTCTTTGATTTCACTTCCTATTCTTTCAAATAAGTCTGCAATGGGCTGGTTGGCATTACTGCGTATCCTATGCAAAAATGGATATCCAGGTTCGGTATCTAATTTTAAAGCAGCCACACCGGCACCATCCTGGCCTCTGTTGTGTTGTTTTTCCATCAACAGATACAGCTTATTTAAACCGTAAAGTACATCCTGATATTTTTGCTGATAATGGCTAAAAGGCTTTCTGAGCCTGATAAAAGCAAGTCCGCATTCGTGTTTAATTGCATCGCTCATAATAGAGATAGCATAAATTGAAGCGCAAAAATAAACTATACTAGGTCAGCAAACAAAAACGATGCTAATTAAAGGGATAAAATTCAAAAAATTAATAAGGTTGGTAATCGGGGGATCAGCAAGTTAGGAATTGGGAGTTAGGAATTATGGATTTTGTAACAAGGAATTAGTATTAAGGAGTATGATACACAACAGAGTAATGTAGATTAACCTCTGCGTAAACTCTCAAAACTCTATTCTCAGCGGTGAAATCCGAACAATTACAATCCTGCTAAATTAACACCCACTTGAAGCAAACTCATATTAGTTGCCACTTTATCCTTGAAAACCTGTGTGATATTCCAGGAACCAAAAACTGAAAAATTAGCATATCCAACCCTCGCAGTAAGCGCCAAACGAGTAGTATTAAAATAACTTTTAGAAGTTAATTTTTCTGTATAGTCCTTCAACTTAGTTCCTGCAGCATTTACCAGCGTTTTTCCTTTAGAATGAGCATTTAGCAAAGTTCCAACCTTAACTCCAAATGCAATCTTTACTGATTTATTAGGGTTATTAGGGTTAGAAAAATACCTTAATTCAATAGGTATTTCCAAATAAGTAGTACTGATTTTATATTTACTGAATCTTGGTACTGTATCCAATGAATTAAATTTAAGTACAGGAGTATTACCAGTAATATCAGCGCTCATTCTGTTGAAAAAATGATGGCTAGAACCAACTCCCAAACCAAAGGCTGCACTTAAATGTGCATTCGACTGAAATGGCTTATTAATCATAAAGTACACATTAGCACCTCTAGTGCTACCATCTCTGCGATTGCTAATACTATCAGGAGCATTTAACCAATAATCAGAAGAAACCTGTACCATAAAATGATCGTTGGGAAGATGTTTTTCGGTTTTAATTTTTGGCAGTTGCGTTTGAGCAAACAATGAAAAATTTACAATAAGGCCCAATAGTACAAAAATAATTTTTTTCATATCAATTTCTTGTGGCGCAAATTTAATCTAAACCTTGGTTAATTAAAGGTTAAACGGAAAATAAATTAAACAAAGAAAGAATCAAAAGCCAACTTAACAAACAAAACAAATCTTCTATTTCAAAAAATTTCTTGATATTTACGCACTAAAAAAATAAATAATGAAAAATTTCTTGATTCTTACAATTGCAGCATTCATGATTACGCTCGTTTATTCTTGCTCTTCTTCTCAGCTTACGGGGGTTTGGGTTAACAAAGAGAAAATGGAGCAAAAGTCTTATAAAAAAATATTTATTCTTGCTCAAACTGCAGACATACAAGCAAGAAAAGCGGTTGAAGATGCGCTTGTGGCTAAAGCTAAAGACAGAGGCTTTGAGTTGATAAGCAGTATATCTGTTATTCCACCATCACTTTCTAATCCGGAAATTCCTTCAAAAGAATCTGTCATCGAAGGGGTGAAATCATCTGGCTGTGATGCCGCTTTCATTGTAACGATGCTCAAAAAAGAAGAGAATGTTAGGTACACACCTGGAACTACTGTATACGCGCCATTGCCTTATTACAGATGGAACAGCAATATGTTCAATTATTATGATTATTGGCGTCCATCAGTTTCTACACCAGGTTATTATTCCAACAATCAAAGTTATTTTTTGCAAAGCAATTTATATGATGCAGCATCACAAGAACTCATGGTGTCAATACAATCCGAAATATTCAATCCCGAAACACTACAAAAGTTCATTAAAGATTATGTAAATGATGTTGTTTCTAAATTGCAAAAGGAAGGACTCTTAAAAAAATAGAAAAATAGAATAAAAAAATCCGGATTTATTCCGGATTTTTCATTGTTCAACTTGCCCAGTGTTTAAATAGTCTTCCAAAAAACAATAAAATAATTCGTGAATTCGTGGCTACCTCATTTCACCAAACGTTCCTATGGAACGAATAACCATTACCATCATTTCGGGCTAAAGACGAATTGTTCCTATGGAACAAACATTAGATAGTCAAAATTTTTCGACATTTTTGGTATGTCAAATACGCAACGTCCCTTGCAGGAGACATTGCTAAGAAAATAATAAACCTCTGCGAAAACTCAATGCTCTCTATTCTCCGCGGTAAAAAAATTCGTGAATTCGTGGCTTAAAATAAACCTCTGCGAAAACTCAATGCCCTCTCTTCTCCGCGGTGAAATCTCAATGATGAAACCTCAAACTCACAAATATATTTCTCCCAGCCGCATTAATTCCACTTGCAAAAGTTCGGTATTGAGTATCAAAAATATTATCAATACCTACTTGTA
>CALPIT020000184.1 GCA_943323705.2 Streptomyces griseus | reverse complement strand
GTGTTTTGTTGGGATAACCACGAATACACGAATTGTTTTTTGCCACAAAGTCACAAAGAACCACAAAGCTTTTTTTATTTCTGAAATGTAGACTTCCCCCTTTGGGGGATTGAGGGGGCCGCCACTTTCTTATTCCATATTTTTACTTTCTTATTATTTATTTTCCCTCTGCACAAAGAACGACGAAGCTTTTTTATTTCCGAAATGACTAGTCCCCCTTCGGGGGATTTAGGGGGCTACTTCGGGGGATTTAGGGGGCTAAAAAAAGCCCGTGTTTCCACGAGCTTTCTTTTCTAAAAATAAATTGGATTTTATTGCGGTAATAATACTTTATCGATTTTATGTAAAACACCATTTACAAAGTTCTGATCGCTGGTGCCGATTGGATCAGGTGTTAATGGAGAAGCGTTTAAAATGATATTTGCAGCCGGTGAATTGTTGTAAACATCTTTTACAGTGGCAGCTGATACAAATGGATTAGGCGCGGTAAAAGTTGATTTTATTTTCAAGCCTGGGTGTGAATAATATGCCGAGTCTGTATTCAACAATGTCAAAACTGTTTTTTCTGTCGTTGGGAAATTATTGGTAAATGCTCTCTTACCCAACACATGATATACTACTAAGCCTTTTACATTTTTTGGTGATAATGCTGTTGCTAAAGAAGGATTATTAAACACATTTGGAGTTGAAGCCAATTGTGTTGCAATGGGAAGCGCTACTTGAATTGGATATCCCTGAGCAGTTAACCCTTGTGCAATAAGCCCTGTAAGCGTTTTCTGAAAAGCAGTATCTACAGGTGCAAAAACAGTAAAGTCTGGACCAAAAGTGCTCAAATAATCCTGAAGTCTTGAACCAACGGCGACACCACTATCTGCTCTTTCTACTGCTGCTTTTAAATAAGTAAGTTCTGTATCTGCGCTAATTCTGTCCCATAAAAAACGTTGACCAGGTATAGCCAAAGTAGCCACATGATGAATTACTCCATTACGAGCCAATTGATCAACACCTGTAATAGGAACATTATTTAACCATGCCCCATTAGCCGTTGAAGGATATACAGACATCCTTATAATTGGTTGATTGAAAGGAGGTAAAGTATCTCCAAAACTTGGGTCAAGAATTGTAGGATAAATAAAATTAGGAAATGATGAACCAATTTGCATTGCCATCAACTTTTGAGGAACGGTGTTATATGAAACCAATCCGCCAATTACATTAGCTGGTAATTGAGAAATAAACGCAGAGAAAACAAAATTAGGTGCATTTACAGGAAGCGTAATACCCGCTTGTGCAGCTAATCCCGATAACAATAGCTTTACTCCATTATTATTGGCTACAAATAAAGTATGAAATTTAGTTGTATCTGCAAGTACGCTGTTTAATCCGACACGAGTAATCATTCTATAATACAAACTATCGTCTGCATTACCCTGCATAACTTCATTCAACGTTGGTCCTGTTGCAGGTGTTACAACACCATCAGTGAACTGCTCAAGTTCTTTATTACATGATGTCATCAACAACATGACTGTTGCTGCCGACAAAATGATATTGACTATTTTATTTTTCATTTTTTTTAATTTTTAATTTTAAATTTTGAATTCCCCTTTTCGAATATTAATAAACATTATATCCAAAGCTCACATAATACAAACCACCAATCTGAGAGTTTCCTATTGCATTGTAATAATAAGAATTCAAAAGATTGTTAGCACCAAATTTCAATATTGATTTTGTTTTTGGCAATTTGTAACTCACTTGCATATCAACAATATTCACATCAGGTATATTTCCTGTTGCAAAATCTCCTTCATACAACAAGCCTTGTTGCCATTTGTAAGATAAATTAAATCCGATTTTCTTACCCGGACCAAAACCTGAGTTAGAAAATGAAACGTTGGTTTTATATTTAGGTGAATTGAAATAAGCTACAAAATTTGCAGGAACATCTTTCAATACATCTGAAGACAGATTGAACCCAATTCCAAAATTTCTTGGCAAACGATAATCTAAGCTTAAACCGAAACCATATGTTTTCACTTTGTCAGTAGAGTTTACGGGAATTGAATATCTAAATCCTTTTGAAGTATCTCCTGCTACAACTGTTGTATCGGTCAATGATTGTACTACTACTTTTCTACCAATGAAATTCTGATATTGTCCAAAATATCCATATGCATCCACCAATAATTTACCATCAAAAAGTAAGCCCTTGTATCCAGCTTCAAATGAAGAAATGGATTCTGGTTTTATTTCAGCTGGTGTCACTCTAGTTGTGTTTCCTGCTCTTAAGGCTTCAAAATCATATAGCCATTTTTGATTGAAATTATATTTGCTGGCAAATAATTCATTTCCACCTATCAAGCGAACATTACTTCCGATAGCCAAATCAATATATTGTTGTTGGTTAGATGGGAAACGATAAGCCGTTTGATATGATACTCTCAAATGATTGAACTCAGCCAATTTATATGTAGCAGTTGCTCTTGGCGTAAAACGACCAGCGAAGTTTTGGTTTTTGTCATATCTACCTGAAACTGCTAATTTCACTCTGCTACCTATTTTTCTTGTTGCTTGAGCAAATGCACCAAATTCATAAGTCGAAATTGCCCCATTTAAAAAATTTCTATCCATTGTAGAATCTGGCTCATCAGCGAACAAATTTGCGTCAGAATTTAAAATATACATTTTCATAGAACCCCCTACAATTACATCAGCAATTTTCGATGTGTGTTTAGTTAGGTTATAATTTCCATCAACCATATAAAGAGCAGATTTATCTAAAAGTCTAGCTCCACCTTCTGCAAGTGTTTTAGCACGAATAGAATCATATGACTTTTTAAATTGAGCACTGTTATAAGCAGGACGATATCTGTCTGCATATTCTCTCGCTCCTGCATGTGCATCGGCTTCACTTGCGCCACCTAATCTTGAATTCACATAATTACCTGTGTAATCAAAATACCAACCACCATTTGGAGAACCATTAGCGCCATAAGTTACGCTTGGGCTCCAGCTTTCGTTAAACAAACGAGTAGCTACTGTAGTGTTGTAAGAATCACCAGAATTTTCCTGAGTGGTGAAAGCTCTCACAGTCCAATCTTTATTATTCAACTCCAATTTGTATTGTCCCATTTTGAAGTTTTGTAAAGAATATCTTTCACTACCTGTGTAAGTTGTGTTACCAGAACCCCAATAGCCTGCAAAAACGGCTTCCGTTTTTTCAGATAATTTGTAATGTAAAGACCCACTCAATTTAAAATTGATGGTCTGAGGATTTACGATTTCTCTTTCTGTATATCCTGTACGAGAAACATTAATTGGCGTTGTTGGTACTGGGAAATTCTGTAACCAAGGAACGGCTCTGATGATTTGTCTGATATCTGTAGTGGTTTCATCACCATATACATTGATACCATCATAATTGGGATCAGAAGCTCTTGTACCGCCGATAACTTTTCCTCCTGTAGCTGCTCTTGCATAGTTTCTGTAATCATATCCCAACCAATCTTGAGCAGATATATATTCAGCATTAATTTTAAATGCAAATTTGTCATTCACTTTTTTAGCATAACGGAAACTGAAATTATGATAAGGAGATGGGTCCTGTTCGCCGCCATTAATATGCATTACACCTTCTTTTGCTAAAACCGAAAATCCTTGATATTTGAAAGGATTTTTGCTGGTCAACAACAAAGTACCGTTCATACCACCTGAACCATATAAAGCAGAAGATGCTCCTGAAAGTAATTCCATGTTGTCGATATCCAATTCACTCAAACCGATAATAGAAGCAACAGAGAAATTTAACCCTGGAGCCGTGTTATCCATACCATCAACCAACTGATTGAAACGAGTGTTACCACTTGAGTTAAAACCACGAGTTGTAGGTGTTGCAAAAGTTAATGATGCAGTTGTGATATCAACACCTTTCAATGACTTTAAGATATCATAATAATTAGCCCCAGCAGAATTTCTGATGTTGGCAGCACTAATTCTTTCAATAGATACTGGTGATTCCAAAATCTTCTCAGGTACACGAGATGCGGAAACCACAATCTCCTGGCCTAAGGTACTTGAAGGATTTAAACTTACTGAAAGTTTAGAAGAAGCATCAGACACTACCATTTCTTTTGATTCAAAACCAATTGATGAAAATACAATGGTTACAGGTAATGATTTTGCACTGATACTGAAAGAACCTTTATCGCTGCTGAAAGTGCCTTGTGAGGCTCCTTTTATTGCAACTGAAACAGCAGATAAATTTTCCTTAGACTGGCTGTTTTTAACGTTACCGCTGATGGTTACATTTTGAGCATACGCTCCAATAATAAAAATATTGGACAGCAAAAATGTAACCAAAAAGCTTTTGACTTTTCTCATAATTGGTTGTTTTGGGTTTTTAATGTTAGCAAAATAAGAAATGTAGTTTTGTTACCGAAATTTAATTTTTAAACAAGTGTTGAAATCTTAATACAAGAATTGAACTTGCAATTCAATCAGTGTCATAACTTTACATCATGCCTGATTTTAAATTCCCCGAACAAACCCAATATTATAAAGGAAAAGTTAGAGACGTTTATACGATAAAAGACCAATGGCTGGTGATGATTGCCTCCGATAGAATTTCCGCTTTTGATGTCATATTACCACATCCCATTCCATTCAAAGGACAGGTTCTCAATCAAATTGCCGCTCATATGCTGAAAGCCTGCAGTGATATTTGTCCCAATTGGCTACTTACCTCTCCTGCTCCGAATGTCAGTATCGGTCGCAAATGCGAACCTTTCAAAATCGAAATGGTGGTCAGAGGAACACTTACTGGTCATGCTTGGAGAACTTACAACTCAGGCCTTAGAATTTTATGCGGCGCGGCAATGCCTGATGGAATGAAGGAAAACGATTTTTTCCCAACACCGATTATCACTCCTTCCACAAAAGCTTCAGAAGGACATGATGAAGATATTTCAGGCGAAGAAATTATTGCCAATGGTTTAGCCACAAAAGAAGAATGGGAAACTTTATGCCAATACGCCCTTCAACTTTTT
>CALPIT020000183.1 GCA_943323705.2 Streptomyces griseus | reverse complement strand
CGCGCACTAGAATTTCCAAAACAGAATATATCAGTTGTCCAAGTTGCGGACGTACATTATTTGATTTGCAAGAAACGACAGCAAAAATCAGAGCGGTAACCAACCACTTGAAAGGAGTAAAAATTGCCATCATGGGATGTATTGTAAATGGTCCGGGTGAAATGGCAGATGCAGATTTTGGTTATGTTGGAAGTGGAGTAGATAAGATTACATTATACAGAGGCAAGGAGGTAGTAAAAAGAAATATAAACAGTGAAATTGCGGTAGAGGAATTGATTAATTTATTAAAAGAAAATGGAGCATGGGTTGAAGTTCCTTCAGAAATGGAATAATAATGCTCCCTCAAATAAAATGGATACAGATTTTTTAGTTATTGGTTCTGGTATTGCAGGTCTTACCTATGCATTAAAAGTGGCGCAGCAATTTCCTGATAAAAAGATTACGGTAATCACAAAGGCTTCTAGCGATGAAACCAACACCAAATACGCACAAGGTGGCATTGCAGGTGTGATGAATGTGGATGAAGATAGTTTCTCAAAACATATTGAAGATACTTTAATTGCCGGTGATGGACTTTGTAATCCTCATATTGTTGAAATTGTTGTAAAAGAAGGTGTAGAGAGAATTAAAGAATTGATTTCATGGGGTGCCCAATTTGACAAAGATCCTGAAGGAGATTTTAAACTTGGAAAAGAAGGTGGCCACAGTGAAAACAGAATTCTGCATCATAAAGATGTTACTGGAAAAGAGATGGAAAGAACACTTTTGGAAGCCATTAAAAAATGCAACAACATTTCCGTTATCAGTCATTGCTTTGTACTTGATATTATTACCCAGCATCATTTGGGTTATCTCGTTACCAAGTCTACTCCTGACATTGAGTGTTATGGAGTATATGTATTGAATTTACAAAACAACAAGATTGAGAAAATAGTTGCCAAGATTACCATGTTGGCAACAGGAGGCAATGGGCAAGTTTATAGAACTACCACCAATCCTACTATTGCCACAGGTGATGGCGTGGCTATGGTATACAGAGCAAAAGGAAGAATTGAAAATATGGAATTCATTCAGTTTCACCCTACAGCTTTATTTGAAGCTGGTGTAAAAGGACATTCTTTTTTAATAACAGAGGCGGTTAGGGGCGATGGCGGCATACTTTGCAATCATTTGGGTGAAGCTTTCATGGAGAAATATGATTCAAGAAAAGATTTGGCACCTAGAGATATTGTGGCTAGGGCGATAGATAATGAAATGAAGATTAACGGAACGGAGTTTGTTTTTCTTGATTGTCGTCACATGAATGTTGATGATTTTAAAAATCATTTCCCCAATATTTATTCAAAATGTTTGAGCAATGGTATTGATGTTTCGAAAGACATGATTCCTGTTGCGCCTGCAGCTCATTACAGTTGCGGTGGTGTAAAGACAGACGAGTGGGGCAGGACTTCTATAAAAAACCTATTTGCCTCTGGGGAATGCGCCAGCACGGGCTTACATGGCGCCAATCGTTTGGCTAGCAATTCGCTTCTGGAAGCTATGGTTTTTGCACATAGAAGTTTTGTTGCGGCATCTCAGCAAATAGAAAAAGTGGATTTGAAAAATGACATACCCGATTGGAATGCAGCAGGTACAAATGTCCCCAAAGAAATGATTCTGATAACACAAAGTTTGAAAGAATTGAAACTGCTGATGAGTGATTATGTGGGTATCGTCAGAAATAACGAAAGGTTGCATCGTGCCAACAGACGACTGGATCTGTTGCACAGTGAAACAGAGCTTTTGTATGAAAAAACAACGGTTTCACCTCAGTTGTGTGAGCTTAGAAACATGATTACCGTAGCTTATCTTATTGTTAAGAGTGCTGAATTACGAAAAGAAAGCCGAGGTTTGCATTTCAATACTGATTTTTCTTATCAGGATGCGTTACTTCAAAATACAATTTTGTAATTTCGGGTTAGATTATTAATAGTTATGTATTATCTGGTTTACGGTTTATTTTATTTGCTATCCTTACTGCCTTTTTTTATCATCTATAGAATTAGCGACTTCGCCTATTTTATTATTTATTACATAATTGGCTATAGAAAAAAAGTAGTGATGTCTAATTTGGATATTGCTTTTCCTGAAAAATCGGCCTCAGAAAAAAAAGCAATCGCTAAAAAATTTTATAAAAATTTTACAGATACTTTTATCGAAACAATCAAGATGTTGAGCATTTCTCAAAAGGCGTTTGCGAAAATGGTTGATATCAATCTTGATGAGGCTGTTGCGTTGGCAAGGAAAGGGAAATCGGTTCAGTTTCATGCCGGACATCAATTCAATTGGGAGTTGGCCAATTGGATCGTAGCAGATAAAATGCCAATACCTTTTATTGGTGTGTATATGAAAATCAACAACAAGGCCATTGACAGGATTTTTTATAACATGAGAAGTAAGACTGGAACGATCTTGGTTTCTGTTCAGGAGTTTAAAAACAAAATGCATCAGCTGCTTAATAGGCAATATTCAATTGGTTTGGCAGCTGATCAAAATCCAGGCGTACCTGCAAACGCGTATTGGCTTAATTTTTTCAACAGACCTGCCCCATTTGTAACCGGCCCGGATAAAGCAGCTATTAAAAACAACACCGCTGTTGTGTTTATCAGATTGATAAAAGTAAAAAGAGGAAAATATAAATTCGATGCTGAAGTGCTCGTTGAAAATGGAGCAGATTTAAAAGAAGGTGAACTTACCCTTTTATACAGAGACGTACTAGAAGACACGATTCGAAAAAATCCGGATAATTACCTGTGGAGCCATCGCAGATGGAAATGGAGTTACCAGGATGAGTATGAAAAAAGGTGGATTGATAAAAATCCACCTCGTAAATAAAAATATTTTTATAAAAATCAATTCAACACATTCGCTTCTTTCACGATTTTTACTTTCTCTTGTTGCTTGATGCTGTTCCATCCACCCAAAACATTTCTGAGATTGTTGACGCCCTGGCGTTTTAGCAATGATGCCGCAATGACGCTTCTATAACCGCCTGCACAGTGGATGTATAAATTCTGTGTTTCTTCAAATTGTGCGAGTTCGACAATGTTCGTCATTTCACTCAATGGCAGATTCATGGCGTGTTCAAGATGACCGTCTCCAAATTCTGATTCTTTTCTGACGTCTACAACAAGTAGATTGGGATCGTGAGGGATATCCATCATCAATTCGTCGGCTTCTATATCAATGATCAGGTCTATTTTTTCGCCATCATGTTGCCAGGCTTCAAATCCACCTTTCAAACAGCCTTGCATGTTTTCAAATCCAACTCTAGATAATCGGATTACCGTTTCTTCTTCTTTTCCAGCTTCTGTTACCAAAACCATTTTTTGATCAAATGGTAATATCATTCCTGCCCATTCTGCAAATCTGCCTTCTAGTCCAATTGAAATGGAACCTGGAATAAATCCTTGAGTGAAAACTGTAGCATGTCTAGTGTCCAAAATAATTGCACCTTCTGATACTGCATTTTTGAATGCGTCTATGCTTAACTGTTGTGTTCCCTGATGAGTCACTTTTTTCACTTCTTCATAACCCTGCTGGTTAATTTTTGCGTTGATAGCGAAATACACAGGAGCGATTTGTAATCCTGTAGTTACCGCTTTTACAAATTCTTCTTTTGACTGAGGCTTTAATGCATAGTTGGTTTGTTTTTGTTCACCAATTGTGCTGTGTGTATTCGGGCCTAAATTTTTTCCACAACTGCTTCCTGGTCCGTGTGCTGGATAAACCAAAATATCGTCTTGCAATGGTAGAATTTTTGATTGAATAGTATCATACATGATCGCAGCCAAATCTTCTGTGCTCATATTGCCACTGCTTAAATCAGGTCTTCCTACATCACCTACAAAAAGGGTATCGCCAGTAAAAATGGCGTGTGGCTTGTTGTTTTCATCTTTGAGTAAATAACAACTGCTTTCTAATGTGTGTCCTGGTGTATGAATAACTTCAATACTAAGTTTGCCGAGAGGTAAGATTTCGCCGTCTTTCGCACTATGGATTTGATATTGAGTTTTGGCATTGGGCCCGTAAATGATTGGCGCTCCAGTTTGTTTGCTTAAATCCAAATGGCCGCTAACAAAATCTGCATGAAAATGTGTTTCGAAAATATATTTAATCTTTGCATTTCTTTCAGCAGCCAATTCAAGATAAGCATCAATGTCTCTCAACGGGTCGATGATGGCGACCTCACCTTCGCTTTCTATGTAATAAGCTGCTTCACTAAGGCAGTTGGTATAAAATTGTTTTATAAACATGATAATAAGTTTGTCCGGCAAAGATAAAAAAAAGCGGCTGTGAATACAACCGCTTTAATGATTTAGAAGAAACTAATACTATCCAACTAGGTCAGTACAAAATTTATCTAGTTCTACAATTCTTTTGTGATTAACAGTGTAATAGATGAACTTCCCGTCGCGCTGTGTAACTACAATTCCGGCTCTTCTTAAAATTGCCAGATGTTGTGAAGCCACAGATTGCTCTAAACGTAATCTCACATAAATTTCTGTTACGGTGATTTTCTTTTCTGAATCAATTAATGCCAAAATTTGTTGGCGTAATTTGTGATTCATGGCTCTTAAAACAAGCGCTGCTTTTTTAAGATTGTGCAAGTTGATTTTAACAGTTTGACCATCAGCACTCTGATAGCCTACATTGTTTTCTTCTGATTGATTTGGAACAATCATAGGTTATTAAATTTTTTGGTTAATAAATGGAAAATAAAGCTTTGGCAAATATATAAAAACTTCATTACAAAGAAAATATTCTTGAAAATCAATTTTGTTAATAGATTTTGATATGCCTAATATGCCTTATATGGTTTAATGTAATCAGGCTCAGTAAGTGCAATGTCGTTAAACAATTTTTTTTCGTTCTTGTTTTGACTGATGACACTCATTGAAACTGGGAGGTTATTGTGTTGAATAAATTTCGCATTTCTGTGATTGCAAATTTGTTGAAACTTCATGGAACCTGACCCGGTGAAATATATGCAGTTGTTTTTAAGTGAATCAGT
>CALPIT020000182.1 GCA_943323705.2 Streptomyces griseus | reverse complement strand
TAAAGCCAGCTTTATTAACTGGCTTTAGAGTATTTCATTTAATAAAAATTCAGGTTAACAACAAACTCATCTCCCAATTGAGTAACGGGATACAGACCTCCTTTAGCTAATTTGGTAACTCCATTTGCAAATGTAAATGCCAGTGTTTTGTCTTCAATTTCAAAACTTGAAAAATCTGCTTTTTCAAATCCTTTTTCAAATTTCACCTTAACAGGAAAATGAAGAGTAGCCGTTTGTCCATTTGATTTGATCCAAAGATTTACCTGGTCTCCTTTGATAAAGCTTTTACCAACACAAGGATTGCAATTCAGGCTAATTGAAAACTTCAAACAAATTCCTAATCCGCTAGTACATCCCGTTCTGGGTTTGTGAAGATTAAACATGTCCATAGAAAAAACAACTGAAGGACAAAAGCCTTCTGGGCAAGGAGGAAAACCACCACCACCATCCGGACTGGTTTTGGTTGATTGAGAAAAGCATGTTGCAGAAAGCAAGGTCATGGCAATAAATAATAATTTTTTCATTGTAATTAATTTAAGATGATTGATTAAATTTTGCTTTGATTACGGTTAAAGCTATCAACCGAACAATGGCCATTGATGATGCAAAATTGTAAGTCAACAAAATAAAAACCATAAAAAAACACTGAAGAAAATTCAGTCACAGCATAACTTTATTCAGCACTTTTTTTACTGTGAAAACCACATTATTATCTTGTTATTTTCTGTTTGATATCGGTTCATTTTCCCATTGAAAAAAAATGATTTCAAAATAATTTTACACTCTTATTATTAATTAAAAAACACAATCACATGAAATCAAATTTAAATGCAGGAGGTTATGAAAGAATAAAAATTGGTAACAACATCCGCAAATGGCGAGGCATGAATGACATCAAACAAAAAGATTTGGCCAACGCTCTTAAAATGTCGGAAGCCGCCGTTAGCAATATAGAAAACGACATGTCGGAAATTACGTTAAGTCAGCTTGAAGACATTGCCATTACTTTAGAAATAGACATAGCACATCTATTTTCTGATCCTCATGATGTGGTAAAAGAAAAAAACTATATCAATGCTGCACCTTCAGAAAAAAATGAAGTGATGGACAAGGAATTGCTCTATGCTTTAATCGGAAGCATTCAGAAAAAAGATGAACAACTTAAATATGTCATTGACAACGTTATGTACAAAATGGATCATTTTTCAGATAATGTGCTGCGAAGAAAAACATTTTAGAAAGTAGAATTAATAACTGAAGCGATGCAACCCAAAAAACATCTTAGATATAAAATTGAATTAACTACACAAAAGCTATAATTTTATACTTTGATTTTAATTCAACCATGAGATTTTTATACCTGTCCTTTTTGTTTTGTGTTGCACTGTTTTTTTTATCCTGTAAACATTCCAGCGTCATTTCCGTAAATCATAAATTCGACAGCAAACAACTCGATTCAGATTATTTTGTTTTGAAAAGTATTCTCGAATCCAAACATCCTTCACTTTATTGGTATACATCAAAGGACAGCATGGACTATTATTTTGAATATTATAAAAATAAAATTCAGGATAGTATGACGGAACAGGAATTTACCTGGAAGGTTATTGCACCGTTACTTAATAAAATACATTGTGGTCATACTTCTGTAATGAGAAGTAAAGAAAACATCAAGAAAAGTAAAAACAAAAAATATCCTTCATTTCCATTGGAACTAAAAGTATGGAATGATACAATGGCTGTTATTGGAAATTTGAATCCCAAAGACAGTATTTTCAAAAGAGGAACGATCATTAAAAGTATCAATGGTGTATCATCCAGTGAAATTATCTCTAAAATGTTGGAATATCTGTCTGAAGATGGTTATGCTCATAATGTGAATTACATCAGAATCAGCAGTAATTTTCCGGCAATGCACAATTATGTATTTGGGCTCAGTGAAAAATATAATATTTCATATTCAGATACTTTCGGAAATATTCTTTCTACAATATTACCAATATTTGTTCGTGGAAAGGACACAATAAAGGATTCAATAAAGACTGACTCAGTTTTAAACACAAAAAAGATCGAGATAGCTAAAATAAAAAAAATCACAAAATATCGTTCATTGCAAATAGACAGCAGCGGACAATTTGCCATCATGCGATTGAATACATTTTCTAACGGTAAACTCAGGAATTTTTTCAGAAGATCATTCAAGACCTTGAGGAAAAATCACATATTCAATCTGATTGTAGACATCAGAACCAATGGCGGTGGAAATGTGAGTACATCTACATTGTTCACAAAATATTTTTCAGATAAAAAATTCAAAGTGGCGGATTCTGTTTTTTCAAAATCCAAGACAGTTAAACCCTACTCAAATTATTTCAATGGGAAATGGTTGAATAATTTGGGTTTTGCTTTTGTTGCAAAAAGAAAGTCTGACGGACAATATCATCTTAGTCGTTATGAAAGAAAATATTTCAAACCAAAAGTTAAAAATCATTTCAACGGACATGCTTTTGTGTTAATCAATGGACCTACATTTTCTGCTTCTTGCTTGTTTGTAAATGCAATAAAAGGGCAGCATAATATTTCCATTGTAGGCGAAGAATCGGGTGGGGGCTGGTATGGTAATAACGGTATTTTTATTCCGGAAGTAAAGTTGCCCAACACTCACATCAGGGTAAATATGCCATTATTTAGAGTAGTGCAATATCAACATGAAAACCAAAACAAAGGGAAAGGTATTTGGCCTGACATTTACATTCCTACTAGTTATGATGCTTTGAAGAAAGGTTATGACATGAAAATGAAAGTTGTTAAAGAAATGATATTGAATTCCAATAAACAGCCTTAATCTTATGGTAAAATATTGAAATCATCTGCATCTTTTAAAAACGGAAGTTTAGCTCTGGTTTGATCTAATGTTTCTTTATCCAGAATAATCGTATGAATATCTTCTTCATTTGAGCAGTGGTATAAAACTTCTCCTAATGCATCAATAATCATACTGTCTCCACTGTGGTTTATTTCATTCACATCTTTACCAACTCTATTAACACCAGCAACAAAACATTGATTTTCTATGGCCCTTGCAGTTAATAAAGTTTTCCAAGCATGACTGCGTCTTTCGGGCCAGTTGGCAACATATATCAGCAAATCGAATTCAGGATTTGAATTTTCATCTCCAGTATGTTGTTGCCTTGCCCAAACAGGGAATCTAAGATCGTAGCAAATTTGCAGATTAATTTTCCATCCGTTGACTGAACAAATCAAACGTTTGTTTCCTGCAGAATAATGTTTGTCTTCTCCGGCAAAACCAAACAAATGCCTTTTGTTGTAGTAGCCAAAATTGCCATCGGGTTGCATCCAGATGAGGCGGTTATAAAAATGTTTGTCTTCTTCAATGATTAAGCTTCCGGTTAGAATGATTTTATTTTCTTTGCTGATACGCCTCATCCATTCAACCACATTGCCATCCATTTTTTCCGCTAAAGAAGCAGCATTCATACTAAAACCTGTGCTGAACATTTCAGGAAGAATGACGATATGCGTTTTGTCTTTTATGCTTTTGATTTTATCCTCAAGCATAGAAAGATTGGCTGCTTTGTCTTCCCAGTGAAGATTGGTTTGTATGGTGGTGATAGAAAGATTTGACATAGTAGAAGCCCCCTCAGTCCCCCAAGGGGGAAGTTGATTATGTTATTTTAATTGCGTTTTATCCAGCATCCAGCATCTATTATCCAGCTAATCCGCCAACCATTAAACCAGCGAAGCGACTTAAACCATTAAACCCTTAAACTACCCACTCGACTCGGTCAGAGACCTTCGTCGGCATCCAGCATCCAGTATCCAGCATCCAGCATCCAGTATCCAGCATCCAGTATCCAGCCTATCTAGCCTATCCAGCTAAAACCCCACCATTCCCAACCTATACAAATCCGCGTTTTCTGCTTTGATGATACATTGGTTATCATTCAGTTTCATAAATACGTCCGGATGTAAAAGCATGATAGGTTCTTTATCGCCGGTAAGTGCTGGGAAATTTGCAATTGGTTTGCAGGCTGAAGCTATTCCTGTATTTGGATCAACGGTTGCATAAACAGCAATTCTTGGACTGCTGCCGAAAATGATTGTTTTTTTCTTTTCATCGTAATTGTTTTTCTCATCGTTGAAAATCACATAGATTTTATCTTTCATTATAGCACCGAAATAAGAATCCCATCTACCAAAATCATTCTTTGAACTATTATCTTTTTTTATAGAAGTATTGTATATAGGTTTACCTGATGCATCAAATCCATCAATTAAAATTTTCATCGCGTTGTAAGTGTAATCTTTAGCAAACATGTCTTGCTCACTTGCAGGAATTTTAGGATCTCTTTCAGCAGATCTGGAATTCACAAAATATTCTTCACCCATTAGAATGATATTTCCTGCATAATAATTGATTGATTTTGCCACAATATCTTTTCTTTTTTCAAATGGATTTACAGCCATTATTTTTGATGATTCACCAGATTTATCGATGCTGCTAATGAATGAACCATGGTAGGCAGTACCAAAACCAATTTTTACTTTCGCATCTTCTGTGTAATACCCTGCGATGTTAAAATGGCCCTCCGTAGAAATAGATTTGGCAAGAGTGACAGCTTTTTTATTCCCATCAAGTTGTACTTTGAATTCCTTTAAAGCCTTTCCATTGAAAGAAAATATAGAATAAGTATTTCCTTCGCCTTTCATGTCAGTTTTCTTTAGAATAAAGACAGTGCCATCATTGTTTACAAATGGTTCATTGTAAACAGCGCGCGTCCATGGGTAACTGTAAGTTTGTTCGGATGACCATAATTTTTCGAGTCTTTCATTGTATAAGGTGATGGTGATTTTTTCATTTTCATCTTTGATCCATTCGGGTTCAGAAAGAATCACTAATTTTTTTCCATCGGGTGAAGAAGCCACATCAAATCTTCCACGCTTTGATAATTTTTCTGCGTTGATACCAGCACTGGCTATGGGTTTGTCAAATGAACCATCAGCGTTGATACCAATGGCATTCAAAGTATTCTTTCCAGCATCTTTTGAAAAAAGAGATTT
>CALPIT020000181.1 GCA_943323705.2 Streptomyces griseus | reverse complement strand
ATTGAAATCAACCAAGCTGCTAATGAGAAGATGAGGATATTAATGAACATGATTACATCACCGATGGACATGCTTGAGTTTTTACTAATGCTAATAGCTAGAACTTCTGTACCATCAAGCACCGCGCCGCCTCTCATGGCTAATCCAACCCCTGTACCTAGAAAAAAGCCTCCAAAAACTGCAATTAATAATTTATCATTTGTAATATGTGGGTACGGAAAAAAAGCTACCCATATTGCCAAAGCGCCAATGGCAAACGTAGTTTTTAAAGCGAAATCTTTTCCGATTATTTTATTGCCGAGTAAAATGAATGGAGCGTTAATGAGAACAATCAACACCGAAAGATTAATTCCAGAGACTTCATTTACCAAAAGTGAGAGTCCCATAGATCCGCCATCAATAAAATTACTTGGCAAGAGAAATCCTTTCAATCCAAATCCGGCAGAAAACACTCCACAAAAAATGAGAAAAAAGTCGGTAAAAGTTTTTTTTCGTTTAATAGATTTTTCAAATGACTTTCGGTCGACCATGAAATTTGATGATAGATGTTCTGACTTGCCTGAATTATTACCAATACCCATCATTATAAAGCTTGTTTTATCGTTAAAAATAAGCCATTGCAATTGATTTACAGATTACAATTTCGATTTTAATGCATGAATGTGAGTAAAGCGTGGATACCAAAAACTATTTGCTTAATTTTACCACATCTATCAGCCGGTTATCGCTTCAAGCAATTGAAGAGGAAAGTCCGGACAGCGAAGAGCAGCATACCGGTTAATGGCCGGCTTTTCTGAGAAGTCAGAAAAAGAGAAAGTGCCACAGAAAATTACTTCCCTGATTCGTTGGGGTAAAGGTGAAAATGTGAGGTAAGAGCTCACAGTAAAGATTAGTAATAATTTTTACGGGTAAACCTTATGCGCTGTAATGTCACGTAAATCAACGATTGAGGGCGGCTCGTCCGATTTCAGGCAACTGATGCGTTGAAGGGTAGGCAGCAAGATTGTATCAGTAATGATGCAGCCAGATAAATGATAACCGTTCCGAAATTTCGGGATTACAGAATCCGGCTTATGGCTGATAGGTATTTTTAGCCCCCTCTGTCCCCCAAAGGGGGAAGTTGGATAACCACGAATTCACGAATTGATTTGCTGCAGAGGAAAGGAGAATTGGAGTTTACACGGATTGAATTTAGAGTAAAGTGTCTATTTATGAATTAAAATGATTTGAGTCGTCTCCAACCATCTAGCTTATCCAGCTTATCCAGCCTATCAATATGCAACGCCCCTTTAAGGAGACAATGCTATGAAGTACGTTTACCCAATCCAGTATCCAGTATCCAGTATCCAACCTATCCAACCTTTCCCGCTTTCACCATTTTTGCTGCAATTTTATCAATAGGTAATGTCATGGCTTCCGCAGAAAAATCACTCCATTTCACAAAACGAAACGATTCAATTTGTTTTGTTTTTTCATACAGTCTCATTTGCTCCTCATCAAATTCAAATGGATTTTGTCTGATGGGCACACTGATAGGCTCCATTGCTTTTACCAAATAGTAAATGGATATGAGTTGATGATTGGGATTGAAAATACTTTTTTGGTAAAAGTCGGTAGTGTATAAATGACTGATCACTTCAATTTCAAGATTCATTTCTTCTTTAAATTCTCTTACTAGACAATTGATGGTTCCTTCGCCAATTTGAAGACCGCCGCCACAAAATTTAGTGTAATGATTTCCCTTTATCAACTCATCACTTACCAATACTTCATTATTGTCATTGATCAGAATGCCATAAACTCTTATGTTGAACATGATTTATTTTTTTAATCTTCTTATGTAATTATATAAAGCAAATCCAAGTATGAAAAAGCAAACACAAACTGGAATCCAAAAAGCCAGATGAGAATGTTGAAAGGGTAGTGGTACATTCATGCCATAAATACTCGCAATCAAAACGGGAATGCTGAGAAAGATGGTGAGTGTGGTTAATCTTTTCAATACTTCATTTTGGTTGTTGCTGATGATGCTGGCAAAGGCATCCAATGTGCTACTCAAGATATTAGTGTAAGTATTAGCTGTTTCCAAGGCTTGAGAAGTTTCGATAATCAAGTCCTCAAGAAAATCTTTTTCTTCTTCATCTAGTCGGAGGAAATTGGTACGACTCATTTTCATCATCAGCAATTCGTTACTTCGCAATGCAGTTACAAAATAAACTAGGCTTTTTTGTATGCGCATCAATTCCAGCAATTCTTCATTTCTGTTGGCGTCATATAATTTTTGTTCGAGTGAATTTCGACGATGGTTGATCTCCTTTAGGTGCTCCTGAAAATTAGTGGTAATCTTTTCGAAAATCTTAAGCACCATCATATTTTTTTTATCGGGATGGCGATTTTGAAAACTATTCAAGAACTTTTTAATGGCTTCGTTTTCGAATGAATTTACCGTTACAATTTGATCTGCCGTTAAGATAATACAAATAGGAATGGTTATGTAAAATGCATCACTTTCATTGAAGGAATTGTTTTCAGTTGGGGTTTTAATAACAATGAGTTTAACTTGTTCATCAGCTTCATAACGACTTCTTTCATCAATATCAAGAGAATCTTTTAAAAAGTCGATTGGTATGTTTAATAAGTTGCTCAGTTCAGAAAACTCTTCCTGTTTCAAAGGAGGTAGTATGTTTACCCAAGTTCCTGAAACAGGCTTGTCGATGGCAATGGTTTTCTGGTCTTCTATTTTGAAATATTGTATCAAGGCCGATAATTTTTTTTGTTTGGCGTTTGGTGTTTGGTCGCTGCGCTTGTTGTTTATTGTTTATTGTTTGTTGTTTAGTGTTGAGGTCTGTTCTCTAGTCTATCTAGCCTATCCAGCCTATCCAGCATCAAGTATCTAGCTTATCCAACATCTAGAATCTATCTCATCCAGCATTCACCTCAATGTCCCCTTTAAATACAAATGTTGCCGGGCCGCAAAGCCAGATATTTTCAAAACTGGTATCGCTAGTTTTTTCAAATTCAACACTCAATTTTCCTCCTGGTGTGATAACTTCCACTCTGTTGAAACCACGGTTGTTATGGGCAGCAACTAAAGCGGCAGCTGTAACACCAGTTCCACAACTTAAAGTTTCATCTTCAACGCCACGTTCATACGTTCTTACAGAAATGGTATCAGCACTTATTGTTTCAACAAAATTCACATTGATTCCTTCTTTTGCAAACTGCTTGCTTTCACGTATATCTCTTCCTGATTCAACAACATCCACATCTTCTAAATCTTGAACAAATTTTACAAAATGAGGAGAGCCGGTATCAAGCACAGAGTGATGATTTTGATACTCAACTGTATCGACATTTTTCATTTTTAATCTGATGTTATTGTCGATATTGATTTCGGCTTCATGTTCGCCATCTTTTGCCATGAAACGATATGTGTATTCGTGTATACCGAGGTGAAAAGCACAGGAAATCATACATCTTCCACCGTTACCACACATGGTACTTTCATTTCCATCCGCATTGAAATAAATCATTTCAAAATCATATCCTTGTTTTGAATTCATCAGCATCAAACCGTCTGCACCGATACCGAATTTTCGGTTGCAAAGCTTGGCAATTTGTTGTTGTGTAAGTTGACCGATTTCATTTTTTCGATTGTCAATTATGATGAAATCGTTACCTGTTCCTTGGTATTTAAAAAATGTCAAATTCATATTTGAGAAGCAGCAATATTTTCTAAAGTGATTAAGATTAATTTTTCTACAGCGGCATTGCCATCTTTACTAAATTCTTTTGAAATTCTATTGGCAACGATAGCGCTTAGTGAAAGACAATGGTGGCCTAGAATTTTACCCATTCCATATATTGCAGACGTTTCCATTTCGAAATTTATGATTGTGTGTTGGCCAAATGTAAAACTAGTGAGTTTGTCTATTAATTTAGGTTGTGCCAATCCCATTCTTAATACTCTTCCTTGAGGTCCATAAAATCCGGGACAGGTGACAGTGATGCCATGATGAAAGTTATTTACAAAATCTTTCATCAAAGCCATGCTACATGCATTGATATATGGAGCTGAAATGCCCATATTCAATTGTGTGTGGTTGTTGAATGCATTCAATATTTGCGCATCTTCAACTTGAGTAGTATGAGAATAAAAATTAAGTAAATTGTCAAGTCCAAGTCCATGTGTGCTGGCTACAAAACTATCTACAGGGATTCCCTGTTGCAGCGAACCGCTGGTACCAACTCTAATGATATTTAACGGTGTGATTTTTTCTTTGATGGTACGTGTTTCTAAATCAATATTTACAAGTGCATCCAGTTCGTTGATTACGATGTCGATATTGTCAGGGCCAATTCCTGTACTGACTACAGAAATTCTTTTTTTACCAACATATCCGGTGTGAGTGACAAATTCACGATGTTGATTACGAAATTCGATTCTGTCGAAATGTTTACTTACTTCTTTTACTCTGTCTGGATCTCCAACAGTTATGATTGTATTTGCTATTTCCTCAGGACGAGTATTAATATGATACAAAGCCCCTCTGTTGTTGATGATGAGTTCTGAAGCGCCAATAGTATTCATAAGTGTTACTTTTATTAAGTTTTAATTTTTTGAATTTTGAATTTTAAATTATCAATAAAAATACCTTATTTTGCAACACTATTTGAAAGAATAGTAGAATGTTTTTTTATGGTCCTGTGGCCGAGTGGCTAGGCAGAGCTCTGCAAAAGCTTCCACAGCGGTTCGAATCCGCTCGGGACCTCCAAAATTGCCTGTTAGGTTTAATACCTTAACAGGTTTTTTTTTAAGATTAAATGTAATTATATCAGGGTGTATTCAAATTCAAAAATCAAAATTCAAAAAATCATTGCACTTATTTTTTAATTTTGACTTTTTAATTTTGACTTAATTAATTAAACATGAAGTACAGCAAATGGGTTGGATTGACGATTTACCTTGCTTTAATTGGCGTTTGTTTTATTCCTTGGACATTTCATGCTGATTTGGGAAAATATTTCAATGGGTTTTATTCTCAAAATGATGTGTATGGAAGACCTGGTAAATTTTTCATCATCTTCTCTTGTATTTGT